>NZ_CBRA020000248.1:0-10822 GCF_000469945.2 Paenibacillus sp. P22
GGCCAAGGCTCTTGCTATACGCGAAGCGCGAAAATCTGCTTGTCGTCCATCTTGCTACTGCAGCGGGCTTGATACCAGCAGCAGTTCCGGATTCCGGGCGACGGCCTCGCTGCAATATTCGCAGACAATTTTTACCACCATATCGCCATCCGGGTTATACGCTATTATATCGCTGCGTTCTTCGAGGGTCAAGAAATGCAGGCCGAGCCTGTTCTCCGTAATTCCTTGCACGCTGGAGATCGAGCCGAGCGGCGTCCGGCAGTGCCTGCATTCATAATGGATTGCCATGTGGGGCCTCCTGTCCAACATATCGTTGGCTACAGTATGTCCACTTTCTGGCTTTCTAACTCCTGTCCGGCAGGGGGCAGCGATTTTCCTGCTCCATGCCGCTCTATCAGGCGATACCGGGAAGGTCATCCGACCGTCGGCTTGCCGTCAGGCGTTGAACTTGCCCATCGTGTCGTCGAACGGATGGTCCAGCGCATGCTCCGCCGCATCGCATGCCTTGTCGATCATTGCCTGCACAGCATCCCGGTCTGCCTTCGGGAAGTTCGAGAGCACGTAATCGGCGATGATCATGCCGTTCGTCGGACGCGACACTCCCATGCGGATCCGGTTGAAATTCTGCGTCCCCATATGCTGGATGATGGACTTGATGCCGTTGTGCCCGCCCGGTCCTCCCTGATAGCGCAGGCGGATCTTGCCCGTCTCCGTATCCATGTCGTCATAGACGACGATGAGATCTTCCAGCTTGGCTCCAAAATAATCCATATAGGCCCGCATCGACTCGCCGGACAGGTTCATGTAGGTCATCGGCTTGATTAGGACGACCTTCTCCGCTCCGACGCGTCCTTCGCCGATCAGCGCCTTGCATTTGCTCGTATTGACCTTGATATCCCATCGCTTCGCCAGTGCGTCCACCACTTTGAAGCCGATATTGTGCCGGGTATCCTCATATTGGCTGCCTGGATTTCCCAGGCCGACGATCCATTTCATCTGCTGCCGCACCTTCCTTGTCCTGCCGCTCCTCATGGAGCGCTTCTATCCTGTCACTGTACCATAAAGACCGCTGCCACGGCTACGAGCAGGCGGGCACGGGCGGCAGCTTCCCTGCAGCCGTCATGGAAACGAAAAAAGCGCGCCCCCTAGGGACGCGCCATGGCTGCGGCGGGACTACTCCTCGTCCACCGCGTTGGCATCTTCGGAACGGGCAGCCGCCTTCTCGTCTTCCTTGGCCGCTTCGTCGGCTTCCTCCTCGGAAACTTCCTTCTGCGGTGCCAGGACGGCTACGACGACCTGCTCGGCATCCGACAGCGCCGTGATGTTGCCCGGCAGCTTCAAATCGCCGACAAGCAGATTCTCGCCCACTCCGAGGGACGAGATATCCGCCTCGATGGATTCGGGGATGTCGTTCGGCAGGCACTGGATCTCAAGCTCATGCAACGATACCGACAGGACGCCGCCTTCGCGGACGCCGGCGGAATCTCCTGTGAGATCAATGCGCACGGCCGTCTTGATCTCTTCATTCATATTGATCTGATGCAGATCGATATGAACCACCTTGCGGGAAAGCGCATCGCGCTGCACGTCCGTAATCATGACCGGCTGCTTGCCCGCATCCGGAATCGACAGCTCGATGATCGCGTTCGGATGGGAACGGAGCAGATGCATGATTTCCTTTTCGTCCAGGGAAATAACCGATGAAGATTCCAATTTCTTGCCATATACAACCGCAGGCACCTTTCCCTCCTTGCGGAGCTGGCGCAGGCTTCCTTTGGAAGCGTTCGTGCGGGTCTGTGCTTGCATCGTAATTGCCATAATCGATCTTCCTCCTCTATAGGTCATACACCTGTGGACATATTGTCCGACTTTCCCTAACTATACCCATCCGGGCGCTCGTTTAAACACTTCGAGGGCTTGCGGCCGATCTCCGGCCGCTTCCTGATCCGGGTGCCGCTAACTTTCCCGAGACAGCAAAACCCCCTGATCCGTTATACAGGACCAGGGGGAAGGGCAAGGGCTATTCCGTTTTGCTGCGTTCCTTCTTCGCTTTGGCTCTCGAGCGGATCTTGTCCGCATAACCGGGCTTGTTCACCTGGCGCTCGCGGGCGATGGCGAGATCTCCTCCAGGCACGTCGTGCGTGACGGTGGAGCCGGCTACGACATAGGCTCCATCTCCGATATGAACCGGAGCGATGAGATTGACGTTGCTGCCGATGAAGGCGTCGTCGCCGATGACCGTCTTCGACTTGTTGAAGCCGTCATAGTTGACCGTGATGGCGCCGCAGCCGATATTGACCCCGCGGCCTACTTCCGCATCGCCCACATAGCTCAGATGGGATACTTTGCTGTCATCTCCAAGCACAGCGTTCTTCAGCTCCACGAAGTCGCCGATCTTGCAATCCTTGCCGAGCTTGGAGCCCGGCCGCAGATTGGCGTAAGGGCCGATCGAGCTGCCGTCTCCCGCTTCGGACTGATCGATCGTGGAATAGCGGACGGTCACGCCGTCTCCGATGACGGAGTCCGCGATATCCGCCGACGGGCCGATGATGCAGTCCTCTCCGATGACTGTGGAGCCCCTCAGAACAGTGCCGGGATAGAGAATCGTATCGGCTCCGATCTTCACATCGGCTTCGATATAGGCGCTGCCCGTATCGATGACCGTGACGCCGTTCACTTGATGGCGGCGCACGATGCGCTGGCGCATGAGGCTTTCCGCTTCTCCGAGCGCAATGCGGTCGTTGATGCCGATCGCCTCGGCCAGATCGCTCGTGCAGTAGGCCTGGACCGTCTCGCCTTCCGAGACGAAAATGCCGATGACATCGGTCAGGTAGTATTCTCCCTGGGCGTTGTCGTTGGTGACGCGGGAGAGCGCGTCGAACAGCTTGCGGTTGTCGAAGCAGTACGTGCCCGTGTTGATCTCGCGGACGGCGGCTTCGGCTGGGGAGCAGTCCTTCTGCTCCACGATGCGCTCGACCGCGCCTTCGGAGCCGCGGATGACACGGCCGTAGCCGGTCGGATTAGCAAATTCGGCCGTCAGCACCGTTGCGGCCGCGCCTCTTGCCTGATGAAGCTCGATCATCGCATTCACCGTCTCGACCGTCACGAGCGGCGTATCCCCGCAGACGACGAGCGTAATGCCCTCCTCCTGCCCGAGCAGCTCCCTAGCCTGGATGACCGCATGTCCGGTGCCGAGCTGCTGCTCCTGCAGCACGAATTCGGCGCGGTCTCCCAAATAAGATTGAACGGCTGCGGCTCCGTGGCCGACGACAACGACGGTTCTGGAGCAGGACGCCTGCTCCACCGTATCTACGACATGTCCTACCATCGGCTTGCCGCATACGGGATGCAGCACCTTGTACAGCTTGGATTTCATCCGCTTGCCTTGTCCTGCCGCAAGCACGACCGCCATTACATTCACCGCTTGATTCCCTCCTGTGTTCCCCATTATGTACACTGACTATATCCCATCATAGGGCAAAAAGAAAGGGAGCCCGAGGGGCCCCCCATCCATGCATTTGTCCGAAAGGCCCCTGCTGATCGAGGCCATTGAAAATATGTCGCTGCAGACGGAAATCATTCTTCCGATCGCTGTTGTCCCCAGATTTCTCTGATTTCTGCCGCTTTAGCGGTTGAAATCCGGGGACAAAGGCGACCACATCCGTTTCTCCAGAACGATTTCGCGCCTTACGCTGCTTTTTCATTGGCGCCTACTGATTCAGGCACCTTCTTCGATTGCAACTTCTTCTTCCGTTGCTGCGCGCTCGTACTCGGCGAGTACGGCAGCTTGAATCTTCTCCCGAGTGGTGGAAGAGATCGGGTGGGCAATATCCCGGAATTCCCCATCCGGCGTACGTTTGCTTGGCATTGCGACGAACATACCATTGTTGCCGTCAATGACGCGAATATCATGAACGACAAATTCATTATCAATGGTGATGGAAGCAATGGCCTTCATACGCCCTTCGGAATTAACGCGGCGGAGTCTGACATCGGTAATCTGCACTTGTGTTCACCACCTTTGCCTATCGAAGACTTGGTGTATAATTCCACATTTCCATGCAGATTCCTTCTTAATTCTGGGAATTGAAACCCGTTTTAAGAAATAAATTTTGGAAAAAAATATAATTCGTTACGATTCGACAGGGATCGAAGCGATCAGTTCGATTTCGACAAAAACATCCTTCGGAAGACGTGCGACTTCAACGGCCGAACGGGCCGGCTTGTGCTCTCCGAAGTAGGAAGCGTAGATCTCGTTGACCGCCGCGAACTGATTCATGTCCTTCAGAAAGACGGTCGCCTTGATCACATTGCCGAGCGACGAGCCGCCTGCAGCAAGCACGGCTTGCAGGTTGCGGAATACTTGATGGGTCTGTTCCTGGATGCCGCCTTCGATCAGCGATCCGTCCTCAAGCAGCGGAATCTGGCCCGATGTGAACAGAAGGCTGCCGAACTGGACCGCGTGGGAGTAGGGGCCGATCGCGGCAGGCGCGCCGGCGGCTGTAATCGGTTGGACATTCATGGATAGGTAGCCTCCTAGGAATTGAAATAGTTGCCCGGAACGACGGTCGTCTGCTTCGTCTTCATATCCACGGCCGTAAGCTTTGCCAGAGACACGTAATCCTCGAGAAGCCGCTCCTCGGTCCCGACCTCTCCGGATTCGACGAACACGCCGACGCCGGCGACGGTCGCGTTGAATTCATGCAGCAGGTCCATCATGCCCTGCACGGTGCCTCCCGCCTTCATGAAGTCGTCGATGATCAGGACGCGGGACTGCTCCTTGAGCGCGCGGCGGGCCAGCGACATCGTCTGGATTCGCTTGTTGGAGCCGGATACGTAATTGATGCTGACGGCAGAGCCCTCCGTCACTTTGTTGTCGCGCCTGACGATGACGACGGGAAGATTGAGGCAGCTTGCGGTAGCGTAAGCGAGCGGAATCCCCTTGGTCTCTACCGTCATGACGACGTCGATGCGGCGGTCTGCGAAAGCGGTCGCAAAAATCCGGCCGACATCGGCGAGCAGTCCGGGCTGCCCGAGCATGTCCGTCATGTACAGATAGCCGCCTGGGAGCACGCGCTCCGGAAGCTCAAGCTCGCGGCATACGCCCCGGATGATCTCCATCGCCGGTTCCTGCGGCATGCGCGGGATGTAGCGCACTCCGCCCGCCGCTCCAGCCAGAGTCTGGAGCTGGCCGATGCCTTCCTCTTCGAATACTTCCTTGATGATAGCCAGATCCTCGCTGATGGAGGATTTCGCAGACTGATATCGATCAGCAAAAGCTGTAAGAGATATTAACGTATGGGGGCGGGATAATAGATATTGGGTCATCTCGACCAGTCTTGCGCTTCGCTTTAATTTTTTCATTGGGAATCCCCCTGGCTAAATCCGAATATTATAAAGACAATATATCATCTTTATACGGATTCAATCAAGGTTGATGTCCATTCTATGTCAGCATTCTTACCACATAGACTTCCTTGCAAAAGCCTCGGAGTCCATTGTAGATTCGGGCGAGCTTGGATTCCTTGGTCACGAGGCCGAATACCGTCGGGCCGCTGCCCGACATCAGCACGCCGTCCGCTCCGAGGCGCTGCATGCTTTCCTTGAGCTGCGCGACTTCCGGATACAGGGACAAGGTGACGTCTTCCAGCACATTGCCCATCTCCTCGCAGACTCCCTGGAACGATCCTGTGCGGATCGCCTCCATCATGCCGCTGAGCGAAGGATGTCTCGGCACGCTGTCGGCCCGAAAGCGCCCGTATACATCGGCGGTCGACACGTTGATAGGAGGTTTCGCCAGCACGACCCAGCAGGAAGGGGGATTGTCGATGCGCTGCAGAATTTCTCCGCGTCCCGTGGCCAGAGCCGTTCCTCCCGTGACGCAGAACGGCACGTCGGAGCCGAGCTCCGCTCCGAGCTTGCACAGCTCCTCGTCCGGAATGCCGAGCTTCCACAGGCGGTTCAGTCCGCGGAGCGCCGCGGCCGCATCGCTGCTTCCGCCTGCGAGTCCGGCGGCGACCGGAATCTTCTTGTCCAGATGGATATATACGCCTTTGCGCACATCATAGCGCTCCTTGATGAGACGCGCGGCTTGGAAGGCCAGATTCTTCTCGTCCAAAGGTATGTAGCCCGCCTGGCTGGAAATGATGATCGTGTCTCTCTGAAGCTCTTCCATCTCCAGGCGATCCGACAGATCTACCATGGTCATGATCATTTCAACCTCGTGATAGCCGTCCGCGCGCTTGCGCAGCACGTCCAGCAGCAGGTTGATTTTGGCCGGGGCCTTCTCGTAGATTTTCATATGTCGTCACCCGTTCGTTAGATAAACTGGATTTATTATACCATCCGAACGGATAAAAGCGAAAGCGGCCCCATGCGCGGGAAACCGCGCCGGAAGCCGCTTGTCATGCTCTAGCTCTGGTTCTGGCGGGATGCGGCCTGCTCGGCCATCTGAATGGCGCGCTTGACCATATTGCCCGCATCCTTCGCCTTGATGCCGCCCCATCCTTCTTCCTGGACCGTGTCATAAAAGCCAAGATCCTTGGCGAGCTCCACCTTCAGCTGTTCGGACATTATGCTGCGTCTTCTGCGGCTCATGCGTAGCCTCCTTGCCCTCCGGCTGTATTGGGCCGTCAACGGCGACAGCCCTTCCTGTAGTATGAGAGCGGACTCCCGCTTCTATGCGGTCCCCGAAAGCAAGCATAAAAAAAGCACGACAGCCGGCAGCGGTCGCGCGAAGTTCCCCGGTTAAGCATCTATTGGACGATCAGTGAACGGGATTGATCCTTACTTGGCCTTCGTCGTTGCAGACGGTGACCTCGACGGAATCCGTCAGAATGTCCGCGTAACTATAGGACACACGCTTGAAAGCATGCTGATCCTGATCCAGCTTGACAATGAAAACAGATGGGTAGGTTTCTTCCAAAACACCGGAACGTTCAACCGTCTTGCGCCGGCCTCCGTTAGCCCGCAGCATGATTTTGGCTCCAACATGTGCTTCCATGCTGCGCTTGATCTCAGACAAAGCATTTCTAGCCATTGGCAACTACCACCTCTTTCCTTGTCCATTATAGCCCAAGGGAGGAGGCGTTGTCAAATAAACGAAAATTATATCATCGCTCCAACTTTAGTGTCAATGAAAATTTTTCGACTTCGCTTTCAAGATGAATAAGGATTTACAGCTTACGCATAATAAGGGTTTGGCTTCACATTTGTAACCGTCTGCGGCTTCGGAAGACCGACCCTGTAACGTCCCATCGTCTCGATTCCGCCCACCCCGTCGATGCCCGAAATCGTGCCGTGAATGACATCCGGCAGGTTGATCGGCTCCCGGATCGACGTGTAGCTTGCCTTGATGGCGATATAGACCGGATCGAGCGCATGAATAAGGATGCGTCCCGGCGAGCTGGCGAAGTTGGCTCCGGACTGCAGCAGCGCCTCATAATGGGACTGGCATGCCCCTGCGACCACAATCAGATTGTCGCGGTTCTTGTCATACTCCCGGGCCACATGGACCGCGTTGACGAAGTTCTGGGAGTTCTTATAACTGCCTATGCTGTAGAGATCGCCTGTAGGGCGGTTCTTGAGCAGGCCGTCATGGCCGGTAATGACGACGACATCCGGCTTCACCTGCGGCAGCAGATGGTACAGCAGATCCGCCATCTGCGGTTCGCCGACGTGAAGGCCTTGAGCCGGCACCTTCATCTGATTGTACAGCTGCATGCTTTTGCGCATATAATTGGCGTCGCCGTCCAGATGCAGAACTTTGCCGGGCAGGTCGAAATATGCCTGTGCGGAAGCATTGGAGTCTCCGGGACGGAAGTCCATCTCGTGATGGACGGACTGATCGATCAGCTCTTGGCTCATTCGCTGGTTGGACGCCTTCACCTTGCTTCGGACCGACTTCGTGACGCCCAGCTCCTCCGGATCGGCCACCTTCGTCAGGTCGCCGAGCGGCGCGTCGGCGAGCAGACGGTAATCCGCTCCCTTCAAAATGGCGGTATCCCCGCGTATAGTTTCGATGCGGAACAATACATCCCCGCCGTAGGAGCGCCGAACGACAAAATCCCCTTGATTCATTAGGCCCATCACCTCTGCCTTATGGTATGGGCATAGGCCGCCGGAGGTGACAACGGGTTTTCGGCGCTGCGTGACTGGCGCGGCTCCCAAGGCAAAAAGCCCTTCATGAAAGGTCCCATCGGATCCTCATGAAGAGCTTCGCTCAGCCGCAGCAGCGCTGCCGGGTCTGTCAGCCCTTAAGGCCATGCGCTTCAAGCGCTGCCGTCAGAGAGGCATATTCCTGCAGCGACAGCGTTTCGCCGCGCCGCACGGGATCGATCCCCGTCGATTCGAGGATGCGGGTAAGCTCCTCCCGCTTGTCCTTGCCTATCCAGGAGGACAGATTGTTGTGGATCGTCTTGCGGCGCTGCGCGAAGCAGGCTTGAACCGTACGGAAGAAGAAATCCTCGTCCGCAACGTCCACGGCAGGCTTGTCGCGCATCGCCAGCTTGATGACGGCCGAGTCGACGTTCGGCTGCGGAATGAACACCGTATGAGGCACGATGCAGACAAGCTCCGGCACCGCGTAATACTGGACCGCCACGCTGAGGCTGCCATAGGCCTTCGTGCCGGGCTTGGCCGCCATCCGCTCCGCGACTTCCTTCTGGATCATAACCACGATGTTCTCCAGCGGCAGCCGCTCCTCCAGAAGCTTCATCAGGATCGGTGTCGTCACGTAATAGGGCAGATTGGCCACGACGCTGACGGCGCTCACCTCGCCGAACTGCTCCTTGAACAGCTCCTGCAGGTCGATCTCCAGCACGTCGCCGTGAACGATGCGCACATTCTCGTCGGCTTCCAGCACCTCCTGAAGAATCGGGATCAGCCGCCGGTCGATCTCGACCGCTGCCACCTTGCCTGCTTCCCTGGCCAGCTGCTGGGTCAGCGCGCCGATGCCGGGACCGATCTCCAGCGCCCCTTTGGTGGGATCCAGTCCGGCCGCGGCTACGATCTTGTTCAGAATATTGGGGTCGATCAGGAAGTTCTGCCCCAGGCTCTTCTTGAAGGAGAAACCATGCCTCTCGATGATTTCCTTCGTTCTTCTAGGTGTCGCTACGTCCACGGGCGATCTCCTCCTCCATCTGCCGCAAGGCTTGTCCGAATTCTTCCTTGGTGATCTGAAAGCTGGCGCAGCGCTTCAGGAACTGCTTGCCGTTGCAGTAGCCGATGCCCAGCCGGTTGCCCATGAGCAATCGCCGCCGGGCCGCATCGCCATGCACCAGCAGACCCGCCTCCAGCAGATCGGCATTGGTGATTTCCGCCTTCTCCGGATCTCCTTCCGTCCGAACGGACGCCAAAGCTCTCCTGACCGCTTCCGGCGAGGCATTCTCCACGCCGATATCGCCTTTGTACAAGGCGTCCTCCTGCGGCAAAAAGGCATGCTTGCAGCCGGGCACCCGCTGCGAGACGATTTTGCGTATTCTCTCTCCGGCATGATCGGGGTCGGTGAAGATGATGACTCCCCGCCGCTGCATGGCGAGCTCGATGCGGCGCAGCACTTCCTCGCCGATCGCCGAGCCGTTCGTTTCGATCGTGTCGGCTTCCACGGCGCGCCGAATCGCTGCCGTGTCGTCCTTGCCCTCCACGACGATAATTTCTTTGATCAAGGCCTTGTCTCCTTTAATTCAATACGCGTGTAAGGGGGTATAAAAAGAAAAAGAGGCTCGAGCCTCTGAATGCCGGCCAGGCCCGAATCCGGACTGCGGCCCAAAAGGACGGCAGTGGTCCTAGCATAAGCCAAAAAAGCCCTCTCTACTCTCCTCATACCCGATAAACGTCCAAAACGGGACCGCCTCGAAAAGGCGGACCCGTATCGCTTGAATCAGCTCAGCTTCGGCTTGGTTGGTCCCAGCACGTATACGGTGTATCCGCGCTTCTTGCCGAACTGCTTCACGTAAGATTCACTCTCGTAGAACACGTCGATCTTCTTGCCGTTGATCGCGCTCCCCGTATCTTCTGCACGACGGAAGCCGATTCCTTCTATATATACCCACCATCCCATCGGGATGACATCCGGGTCGACTGCAATGGTGCGGCCTTCCGATACTTTTGCTCCGGAAGCGGTGATGCCGTAGCCGGCGTCGCCTTTGGATTTGCCCGTAGAAGCAAAACCGGCGGTATAAGCCGTCAGGGTGACGTTGTTCAGCACTTTCTTGGCTTTGAGCGAGAGGCCTGATTTGGTGACGGATTGCGATGCCGAAGACGCTGCGCTGAGAGCGACAGCTTTAGGCTTCGGCTTTTCCTTGGTGCCGACCGCAACGATCTTGTTGACGGCGGGCTGTTCCATCGATTTGGCGAGCAGCGTCATGGATACCATCTTGCCATCCTGGTATACCTTTTCGAAGGTTTTGACCAATTGGCCGTTCTGGCCGGCCTTCACCATTTTCAGCTGCCCCTTTTCCAAGGTAGCATCCTCTTTGCGGATGACGGTGAAAGGAATGTCGTGCTTTGTCGTGGTCGTATGCTTGTCGATTCGCAGCACCCGAATCGTCATGTTCGGTTTCAGCTGCGAGGAGGTGTCAGGGAGAATTTTGTCTTGCTCGCGAATCGGAATATTGGACTCTCCGATCGCGGCCTTCACGGTTTTTTCGGTCGTGTACACCGTCGTAGTCTTTCCGTCAGCCATAATCGTCACCGGCACAGCCTGATCAACAATGATCCGGTCTCCATCCTTGAGCGCCGCGCTCAGCGGAACGGAAATCTGGTCGTGCGGTCCGACAGTTATAGCTTGTTCATCCAGTAGGTGCTGCAGGACATCCTGCTT
>NZ_CBRA020000249.1:0-20396 GCF_000469945.2 Paenibacillus sp. P22
CATTGCCGCAAAGAGCGGCAAAATCAAAAAATATTTTACATGATAAAGATTATTTTGCAGGAAGGCTTGCTTCGATTGTGTTATAATGACAGAKSYYYGKTTCCCGGCCCTGCGGGGGACGCCGGGGGCAGCCGGGAGAGCTGCTGGCCCGAATCCGTTCCGTCGCTAACGCCTGGCCGGACCGTCCGGCCGTATCCGACCAGGAAGGAGGAATCACGTACACCGATCTGGATCGCCGAAGCGATCTCATGGCCCGAAAGCTCATCTCATACGGAGTAAAGGAGGGAACTAAAGTCATCGTATCGCTCGACCAGACGGCAGAGCTGGTCGTCATCCTCGTCGCGGTCGTCAAGGCGGGCGGGACCTATATTCCGGTTGACCCCGGCTATCCGGCGGAGCGGATCCGTTTTGTCATCGAGGATTCAGGGGCAGGCTTCATCGTCACGCGCTCGGAGGAGACTCATTCGGAGCGGCCTGTCCGGCGGCTGTCTCCGCAGGAGCTGGCTTCACCCGCAGGCGCGGAGGCGCTGGAGGGCGCCGCCTTGCCCGCCGAGGCGCCGAAGGAGGCTTACGTCATCTACACGTCCGGGACTTCCGGCCAGCCCAAAGGGGTGCTCGTGCCATCGGCGAACATCGTCTCGCTGATCGAGGCCACCGAAGGCGAGTTCAAGCTGAGCGAAAAGGATGTCTGGACGATGTTCCATTCCGCCTCCTTCGATTTCTCGGTCTGGGAAATGTGGGGATGCCTGCTCACCGGAGGCCATCTCGTCGTCGTGCCGCGGCCGCTCGCGAAGTCTCCGTACGAATTCTGCGACCTGCTGGCGGCCAAGGGCGTCACCGTGCTGAACCAGACGCCGTCGGCCTTTTATGCGCTGGTCCAGGCGGACGGCGAGCAGAAGCAGGCGAGGCTGGCTTCCGTCCGGCTCGTCGTGTTCGGCGGCGAGGCGCTGGATGCCCGCAAGCTGTCGGCTTGGCAAGAGCGCTATCCGGCCGGCCGCTGCCGGCTGGTGAACATGTACGGCATCACCGAAACGACCGTCCATGTCACGTGGCGGACGGTTCTCCAGAAGGATCCCGGCAGCCTGTCCAAGTCGGTCGGAGTGCCGCTGCAGGGATGGGAGATATCCATCCGGGAGCCGGACGGCTTGCCTTGCCGGTACGGAATGGAAGGCGAAATCTGGGTCGGAGGCGCCGGCGTCTCCAGCGGCTACCTGAACCGGGAAGAGCTGACGCGGCAGCGGTTCGTCACGGACGAAAGCGGCCGGCGCTGGTACCGCAGCGGCGATCTCGGCCGGATGAGGCCGGACGGCAGCGTCGACTACCTGGGCCGAATGGACAGCCAGGTCAAGATCCGGGGCTTCCGGATCGAGCTGGACGAGATCCGCGCCGTCATCGAGAAGCTGCCGCAGGTCCGCAACGCGGCTGTGCTGGTGCATGACGGGGAAGGCGGCGAGGCTTCCCACAAGCAGATTCTGGCTTTCTTCGAGGCGTCCGAGCAGGTCCAGGCCGATCGGATCCGCGCGGAGCTCAAGTCCAGGCTGCCGGAGTATATGCTGCCGGCCCGGCTGATCCGGGTGAACGGCATTCCGCTCACCATCAATGGCAAGGCGGATCACAAAGCGCTGCTGGCGGGACTTCGCCAGCCGGACGAGCAGGAAGCTTCGCCGGCAGCGGCCGAGGCGGCCGGGCACGGCGGCGATGCCTATCTCTCCATCTGGAGCCGCGTGCTCGGGCATGCCGTCGGTCCCGACGACCTTTTCTTCGAATCCGGAGGCAATTCGCTGCTGGCGGTCGAGCTGCTGTCCGCGCTCAAGAAGGATATCGACTCCACGCTGACTTTGCGGGACTTATATATTCATTC
Organism: Paenibacillus sp. P22; assembly: GCF_000469945.2. Classification (NCBI taxonomy): domain Bacteria; kingdom Bacillati; phylum Bacillota; class Bacilli; order Caryophanales; family Paenibacillaceae; genus Paenibacillus; species Paenibacillus sp. P22. The sequence continues at coordinate 1,862 of NZ_CBRA020000249.1, forward strand.
CTCGCCGCGCGCCTTGCAAGAATTCATGTCCAAAAAAATACTCGTCTAGGGGGCTGCCATGACATCGAATCTGCCGCTTGTAGCGGTGCTGCACGGGGAAGGCTCGGCCTCCCCCCTGACGATAAAAGCGGCATCCATCGGAATCTGCCGGCTTCTATTCCTGCATGAGGACTGCAGCGGAAAAGAAAGGGCGCAGCTCAACCTGCTCTCCGGCCACGCGGCCGCCGCGGACCGGTCGAGGCTCTCCGATGGAGAGGTGATCGCCCTGCTGCGCCGGGAAGGGGCGGCAGGCCTCGTCACGTTCAGCGAGCTGCAGCTGCCGGCCGCGACCCGTTTCGGAGAGGCTCTGGGACTGATCGTCCACTCCGCGGCCACGCTCTCCGCGCTGACGGACAAGCACCGGCAGCGGACGCTGATGTTCCGGGCCGGCGTCCAGTCGGTCCGCCATGCCGCCGTCGATCGCCGGAATGCGGAGGCGGCTGCCGGGCAGGTCGGTTTTCCCGCCGTGCTCAAGCCGAGGACGGGAGCCGGCAGCAAATGGACCGGGAAGGTAACCTCCCTGAAAGAGCTGCAGGAGGCGCTGGAGGCCGGCCCTTCAGGCTGTGAATATGTGCTGGAGGAATACTTGGCGGGCGACCCGGCCTTCCAGGGACGGTTCTACGGGGATTATGTCTCCGTAGAATCTCTTCATCGCGGCGGAGAGTCGCGTCAGGTATGCGTGACGGCCAAGCTGCCGCTGACCGAGCATTTCGCCGAGACGGGCATGTTCGTTCCGCATCCCTTTTCCCGGGAGCTGGAGCGGCGGATTCTCGATCTCGAAGCCGAGGCGATCCGGGCGCTTGGGGTCGCCGACGGCGTTACCCATACGGAAATCAAGCTGACGGCGGAAGGGCCCAAAATCATCGAGGTCAACGGGCGCCTGGGCGGTTATGTGCCTGAAATCGTCAAGCGGGCGATGGGCGCCGACCTCGTCCGTGCGGCTCTGCAGCTGTCGCTCGGGCAGCCTGCCGAATTGGAGCCCGAGGCGCCGGAGGAGATCGTCTACCAGCTGTTTCTGGCGGCGCCGGCGGGGGAGAGCTTCCTCTTCGGCGGCATGGCCGGAATCGAGGAGGCCGAGAATATGGACGGCGTCCTGCATCTGGAGATTACGAAGGAGACGGGGCAGACGATCGACTACCGGCTCGGCACTCAAAGCAATATGGGCATCGTGTACGGAGCCGCTCTGGACTACGAGTCGTTTTCGAGCGATATCCGCGCTCTGAAGTCCAAGCTGGCGCCGAAAGCGATCGCAACGGGAGGACGGACAACCGATGCAGGATAAAGGTGTCGCAACGACGCTGGGACGGCGCTTCGATGAAATGGCCGAGGCCTATCCCCGGCATACGGCGGTCGAGGAGGACGGAGGCGCCTTCATGACCTACTGCGAGCTGCAGGCCGAAGCCGGCAAGCTGGCCTCTGAGCTGGCCGGGCGGGGCCTGTCGGCCGGCAGCCGGGTAGGACTGCTGCTCGGCAAAAGCATCGACATGGCGCTCGCCATGCTCGCGGCCGTCAAGCTGGGCGCCTGTTATGTTCCGCTGTCCGAGGACGATCCGGAGCCGCATCTCGAGCGGCTGGCGGCGGACGCCGGGGCGGAGCTGGTCATCGCCCGGCGGGACGTATCCTTGGGCGGGCTTCCGGTCCTTGCCATCGGACAGCTTCGGGAACAGGCATCCGCGACGGTATTTTCAGGAACGGAATCATCAGGCGAGGAACCATCAGGAGCGGAACTGCCAGGAGCGGAAACATCCGGGGGAGCCTCGCCGGACAGCCTGGCCTACATCCTGTTCACTTCCGGCACGACCGGCATGCCCAAGGGCGTCGGGGTCACGCATGACAATATCTTGAACCTCGTCCTGGAAGGAGGCTTCGTGGAGCTTGGCGCCGATACGCGCATCCTGCAGACCGGAGCGCCGACGTTCGACGCCTCCACCTTCGAGATCTGGGGCGCCCTGCTGAACGGGGGAACGCTGATCGTTCCGGCCCGGCAAGGGCTGACGGACTTCGATTATCTGGAGCGGGCGGTCCGGAAGCACGGCATTACGACGATGTGGCTGACTTCTCCGCTCTTTTCGATCGCCGCCGAGCAGAAGCCGGAGCTGTTCCGGGGCATCCGCGACCTGATCGTGGGCGGAGACGTCGTGCATCCCGCCTCCGTGCGCAAGGTCCAGGAGGCCTGCCCGGAGCTCCAGGTGCTTAACGGCTACGGGCCGACGGAATGCACGACGTTCTCGGCGGTCTACCCCATCGGGAGAGGGCTCGCAGAGGACCCGATTCCGCTGGGAAGGCCGATCGGCAACGTCGATTTCTACATCCTGGACGAGAACGGGCAGCCGGTGCCGCCCGGAGAGATCGGGGAGCTGCATATCGGCGGACGCGGAGTGGCGGCGGGTTATGTGAACCGTCCGGAGGCGACCGCCGAGGCTTTTCTGGCCAACCCATTCGGAGCCGGCAGAATCTACCGGTCCGGCGACCGGGCGAGCCGGGATGCCGAGGGGCTGTACCATTATTGGGGGCGCAAGGACCGGCAGGTGAAAATACGAGGCTACCGCATCGAGCTGGCGGCGGTGGAGTCCATTCTCCGCTCGGTCGGCATCGTGGAATCCGCCGTCGCCGGCGTGATCGAGAACGGAGCCGGACTCAAGGAGCTATGCTGCTGCGCGACTCTCCGCCGCGGGGTTTCCGCCGGCCGGGAGGAGCTTCGCCGCCTGTTCGGCGAGCTTGCGCCGTCCCATCTCGTTCTGTCGAGAATCGTCCTTGTGGACGAGCTGCCGCTCAACAAAAACGGCAAAACGGATTCCAAGGCGATCGCGGAGCTGTTCGCCGCAGAGCGCGCCCAGCCGGCGGAGGACGGCTCCGCCGTCGCCGAGCCTGCTTCGGACCACAGCGCCTACGATACGCTGGCGGCAATCATCCGCAAGCGGACGGGCTTCCGGCTGAGCGGCCCGGATGTCTCCTTCTTCGAGCTGGGCATCGACTCCCTGACGGCGGTATATCTGGCGCGGGATATCCATGCCAAGCTGGGGACGAAGCTGAGCGCGGCCGACATTCTCGCTCACCCGACCCTTGGCGCTCTGATGGGTCTAGTGGATGGGGGCAAACCCGCCGTGCCGTCAGCGGAGCCGTTTGTCGGGACGCCCGCCGTGCCGTCAGCGGAGCTGTCTGCCGGGCCGTCGCCGGAGCTGTCCCTCGCGGAAGGTGCGCGCGAAGAAAGGCGGCTGCCTTTGCTGAACGAGCAGAAGCCGCTGTTCATCGATTTCCAGCTCCATCCGGGCTCCGTCCGGTACAACGTGCCCCTGCTTCTCGAGCTGGACTCCGGCATCCCGCTCCCCCGCTTGGAGGAGGCGCTGCATCAGGCCGTTCTGCGCCATGATGCGCTGAGAACGCGGTACTCCATGTCCGGAGGGAACATGCTCCAGAGAGTTCAAGTGCGGGAGGAGTTCCGCATCCAACGGCTCCAGGGCAAGCCCGATCTCGGCAAGCTGATCCGTCCCTTCGATCTGGCCGCCGAGCCGCCGTTCCGGTTCGCCTTCCTGGAGGAGGGCGGACGGGCCTGGCTGTTCATGGATTTCCATCACATCGCCGTGGACGGGCACTCGCTGGGCATCATTGTCCGCGACGTGGACCGGCTCTATTCCGGACAGCCGCTGGAGGACGTCCGGGGGCAATTCGCCTCCGCCGTTCTCGCCTCCGAGGCCGCCTGCGAGTCCGGCCGCGCCGCCTCGCTGGCGTTCTGGAGGGAGGAGCTTGCCTCGTTCCGGGGCATGCCGGAGCTTCCGATCGACCGGATGGACGCCGCCGGCCATTCCATGGCCAGCCGCATGCACCGATTCCGGATCGGCGAGGAACGCACGGCGGCCTTGAGGGCATGGGCGCAGAGCGGAAGAACGACGGTGTTCGAGAGTCTGCTCACGGTGTACGCGGCCACGCTGCATGCCGTCACCTCCGGCCAGGATGTCGTCTTTGCGACTCCGGTCCGCGACTACGCCATTCCGGAGGGAGAGAAGGTCGCGGCGATGCTGACCCAAACGCTGTGGGTCCGCTCCAAATTGACGGCGGGACAATCGGTGGACGCTTACAGGGAGGGATTTATCGCCCGGCTGCGCCGCTCGCGGCCGCTTGGAAACGTCCCGATCGACGAAATCCGCGGACTGCTCCAGCCTGGAGGCGCCGGCGGAGCGGTGACCGAGACTTTGATCGCTTACCACAACGCGGCGGACATGCAGGCGGAATGGCTCGGCCGACAGGCAAGCCTCCGGCCCGCAGCCCCGCCGGAAGGAATGTTTCCCTTGAATTTGCAAATCTACGACGGAGCGGAGCAGATGGAGGCGGAGTGGGAGTACATGTCGGATCTGTTCGAGCCGGCCACGATGTCCAGCCTGAGCGGCTTGTTCGCCTTCATGCTGGATCTGCTGACGCATCCGTACGCTTTCGGCACGGAGAGCATGCCCGATCTGGTCGCGGCCTGCCTTCAGAAGCAAATGGCTTGAAGATCAAACGGGAATGGGGCTCTGATGATGAAAACGAAACGAACGATCGGCCAGAAAAAAATGCTGGCGGCCGCCATGCCTCGCTCGACGGAGTTTTGGACCCGGGAGCTGGCCGAGGCCATCCCGAGCGTCTATCCGGCTGACTTCCACGGCTCGGCACAGCCGTCCGGGGAGCGCTGCAGCGCTTCGGCCGTCCTGCCGTCGGAGCTGCTGGCCAAAGCCGCCGAAGCATGCGGCGCGTCCGGCGGCGAGCGCGGCGAAATGCTGGCTTCCGCCGTCATCGCTCTAGTGTATTCGGCCTATAACGGCGTGGCCGAGGACCTCCTGCTGCATTATTCGCCGGATGGGGAGCGTCCAAGCCTGCCGCTGCGGGTGAGGGCCTCGGAGGGAATGACGTTCCGAGAATTGTTCCGGCTGGTGCGGGAGGCCGGAGAGAGGATGGAGGAGCATGCGGACTATCCCGTCGACCTGCTGATGCCGGCCGCTTCCATCGAGGTATTCGCCGGCGGAGAGGGGCTTTCCGAGCCGGCTGCTCCTCTGGCCGTCACATACGCATCCGGGGAAGGGGAAGCGGATGGCCTGCTGACGGTCTCGGCCGATGCTTCCCGCTACATGGAGGACACGGTCCGCAGCCTGCCGGGCCGGCTGATTCTGCTGCTGGAAGGAGCTGCGCGCACCCCGGAGCAGAGCCTGCTGCGGCTGGAGCTGTCCACCTCTTGGGACCGCTCCGTCAGCGACTGCATGAATGCCACGGCGCAGCCGTATTCGGATGACGCCGCGCTGACGGATCTGTTCCGGCTGTCCTTCGAGGCGCGGGGAAATCGTCCCGCCATCCTCGGCCCGGACGGAGCGCTGACCTATGCGGAGGCGGAGCGCCTCTCGGAGCAAGCAGCCGCCCTCGTCCTCGAAGCGGCGGACGGCTCCGATGAGATTGTCGCGATCCTGGCCGACCGGTCGCCGGAGTTCCTCGTCGGCGTTCTGGGCATTCTGCGGGCCGGACGCGCCTATCTTCCGCTGGACCCGAGGGCTCCGGAGGAAAGGAATGCCCGCATCCTGAGCCAGAGCGGAGCCCGGCTCGTGCTCAGCTCCGCGAAGTACGCCGGCCTCGTTCCGGAAGGTATGAGCGTCCTTCCGCTGGATTCCCTGCCGGCTTCCGGCGCGGCGGTTTCCGGCGGGCCGGCGGCGTCTCCCCGGTCGCTGGCCTACGTCATTTTCACCTCCGGCTCGACCGGCATGCCCAAGGGCGTCAGCGTGAGCCACGGCAGCGCCGTCAACCGCATCGAATGGATGCAGAAAGCGTATCCGCTCGGCCCGGACGACGTCATTCTCCACAAGACGCCCGCGACCTTCGACGTCTCGGTGTGGGAGCTGTTCTGGTGGCTGATCGCCGGCTGCTCGGTGGCGCTCCTGCCCCCGAACGAGGAGGCCAATCCCGAGGCGATCCTGGAGGCGATCGAGCGCAGCTCGGCGACGACCCTGCACTTCGTTCCCTCCATGCTGAACGCGTTCCTGGATTACGCCGGCAGCACGGGAAGCCTGCCGAGGCTGAGGTCGCTGCGCCGCGTCTTCTGCAGCGGAGAGGCGCTCAGTCCTCACCATGTGGGCAAGTTCCACGAGCTGCTGGGAGGACAGGCGGAGCTGATCAATCTGTACGGGCCGACGGAGGCTACGGTCGACGTCAGCTACCATCTCACGCAGCCGGGAGACCATCCGGTGCCGATCGGCCGGCCGATCGACAACCTCCGGCTGTACGTCGTGGACGAGCTGGGGCGGCAGCGGCCCGTTGGCATGGTGGGCGAGCTGTGCATCGCCGGCGTCGGCGTAGCGGAGGGCTACATCCGCGACCCCGAGCGGACGGCGGAGAGGTTCGTGGCGATGCCGCGGCTCGGCGAGGAGCGCGTCTACATGACGGGCGACCTCGCCCGGCTGAGGGCGGACGGCTCCATCGACTATCTGGGCCGCAACGATCGGCAGGTCAAGGTGCGGGGCTTCCGCATCGAGCTGGGAGAGATCGAGGCGGCTATGACGAGCCTGCCCGGGGTGAGCGATGCTCTTGTCCTCGGACATGTCGAGGGGGACGGCCAGCTGCATCTGTACGGATTCGTCCTGCCGTCCGGTCCGCCGGTCGAGGCGCGGGAGCTGAACGAGGGCCTCGCCGCCCTCTTGCCCAAATACATGATTCCGGAAGAAATCGTCGTCGTGGACGCCATCCCGCTCACGCCCAACGGCAAAGCCGACCGGGCCGCGCTGCTCGYCCTGCGCGGCCGCGCAGGACGAGCCGAGCCTTGGCCGCATTCCCCCGACAACCGAGGAAGAGCTTCGGATGGCGGGCATCTGGGAGAGCGTGCTGGGCGTTCAAGGCATCGGCGTGACGGACAACTTCTTCGCCCTTGGCGGCAACTCCATCAACTTCGTCACCGTGCTGGCGCTGGCCAACGAGCGGGGGCGGAAGATCACGTTCCAGCAGCTGTTCAAAAACCCGACGATCCGCGGGCTGCTGGAAAGCGCAGACGAAGGGGGAGACGGCGAGGAGCTGGAGCAGGAGGTCGGTCCATTCGGCCTTGTGTCGGCGGAGGACCGCAGCCGCATGCCGGCAGGCATCGAGGACGCTTATCCGATGTCGATGCTGCAGGCGGGACTCGTGTACCAGAGCATCGTCATGCAGGGGGACAACAACTACCACGACATCGTCTCGTACCTGATTTCCGGAAAGATCGACGTTCCGGTGTTCCGCGAGGCGGTCCGCCGCCTTGTGGCGGAACAGCCCATTTTCCGGACCAGCTACAATCTGCGGGACTTCTCCCGCTATATGCAGCTCGTCCACGAGAGCCCGGACCGCCTGCCGCTGAACGTCTACGACCTGAGCGGCTCCGCACCCGGGAGGAGCAGGAGCGCTGGTACGAGGACTGGTTCTGGAAGGAGCAGCACCGCTCGTTCCAGTGGGAGTCTCCGGGACTCGTCCAGCTTCATATCCACATCCTGAGCGACGATTTGTACCGCTACAGCATCAGCCAGCACAATTCCGCCCTGGACGGCTGGAGCATGAACAAGGTCCACGCCTACCTGTTCCAGACTTACTTCGACCTGAAAAACGGCGCAAGCAGGCGCAGCGTCCGGATCAGCGGCAACGACCACAACCGCTACTTCATCTACCTGGAGCAGCGGGGCGATCCAGTCCGAGGCTCACCGCAAGTTCTGGCGGGAGCAGCTGGACGGGGCTCCGAGCGGTCTCATTCCGCGGGCGAGGCCGTCCCGGCCCGGCCGCGGCAACGAGGTCGTCTTCCACGACGTGAAGCTGCCCGAGGGGCTGTCCGGCAAGCTTGTGCGGCTGGCCGCGGAGCTCATGGTGCCGGTCAAGGACATTCTGCTGGCCTCCCATATCAAGTTCCAGTCCTTGCTGACGCGGACCAACGACGTGTTCACGGGCTACGAGATCGGCGGCCGTCCCGAGCGGCTGGGAGCGGAGGACGCGCTGGGCGTGTTCCTGAACACGATGCCGTTCCGGGTCGTGCTGGACGAGGGCGGCAGCTGGCGCGAGCTCATCCGCTCCGTGTACGACGCGGAGGCCGCCGCGCTCCCTTACCGGCGCTATCCGATGGCCCAGGTGAAGCAGGATCAAGGAAACCGCAGCATCCTGTTCGAGACGGTGTTCAATTTCACCCATTTCTATTCCCTGAAGGACATCCGCGATCTGCCGGGCTTCGATCTTATCGACGTGCGCGCGGCCGCCATCACGGAATTTCCGCTGCGCATCGAATATTCTCGCCATTTCTACACCGACGAAGTGGAGCTCAGCCTGCATTACCACACCGCGGAATACGACGCGGAAGACATGGCCGCGTTCGGAGAGGTGTTCATCGACATCCTCCAAAGCATGGTCGACCGCACGGAGGAGGCCCATGCCGAGCCTTCAGCCGGCCTTCGGCTCGCCCGTTTCGACAGGCTGCCGGGCGGACATGCCGAGGTGAGCGGCCTCGCCCAGGACGGGCCGGCCGAGGCCGCATCCCGGACGGACGAGTCCGGACAGGATGCGGGCAAGCCGGACTATCTGGCGGCTGCCGGCAGAATCAAGGAGATCTGGTCCGCCGTCCTTGGCTGTCCGCAGGAGGAGCTGGATATGGACGACGACTTCTTCCTGATCGGGGGCAGCTCCCTGTCCGCGATGAAGGTTTCCCTCCTGCTGGACAAGCAGGTGCCGCTCAAAACGATCATGCAGAAGTCGATCCTGCGCGAGCTGGCGCTCGAGATCATGGTCGCGGGCGGCGCGGAGGAGGCGTCGGCGCAGCTGCTGCAATGCCTCACCCGATCGTCCGAGGCGGCAAGGAGCGTCGTCTTCTTCCCGTACGCGGGCGGCAACGCGCTGAACTTCCTGCCCGCCGCCAAGGCGATCGAAGCCATGGACGCGGACATCGCCGTTTATGCCCTGGAGCTGCCCGGACACGATCCGCACTCCGGCAGCGGCTCGCTGACGGACTTCCATACGCTCGCCCGCAAGGCTGCGGACGAAATCGGATCGAGGCTCGGCCGCACGGAGCTGATTCTCTGGGGACATTGCGTCGGCACGGCGCTCGCTCTGGAGGTCGCCCGGCTGCTGGAGGAGCGCTCGCTGCCTCCGCAAAAGCTGGTGCTGGCGGCAAAGACAATCGGCCGGCCCCATGACATTCTGGAGACGATCGGCAATGCCGAGCGGCTGGAATTCGCCGATATCGCCGGCCTTCATGCGGAGTGGAGCGGGACGGACGAGCTGTCTACTCTCGGCGAGGATTACGAGCGCCATCTGGTCCGTTCGTTCGCCCATGATTCCATCGAGTCCAACCGCTATCTGCTGTCCCTCTGGGACAGGGAAGGCGAGGTTTCTCTCCGCACGCCGGCCGTCGCCGTATTCGCCCAGGACGATCCCGCCACGGCGGACTTCGAGGGAAGCTGGAGCCGCTGGAGCCGCTGGGTGCCCGGCCTCGAGCTGAAGGTCTTCGGAGCAGGCGGCCACTATTTCTGCCGGACCTTGCCGTCCGACGTCGCTGCGTTCATCCGGGAGGAGGCCGACAGGCTTTCCCGTCCGCTGGCTCCCCGCTGAAGCCGGCAGCCGGACTCTCTCCGCCTGTCGGCTCAGCCGGGAGCGGAGAAGTCCATTTCACCTATCTGACCGAGGAGGACATGACATCATGAAGAGTATTGAGGATTATCCGCAGCAATCGCTTCGCATAGCCGTCGCCCAAGCCGCGTCGGTATCGGGAGACATCCCGGAGAACGTCCGGCGGGCGGCAGCCATGATCGAAGAGGCGGCCCGCGGAGACGCGCGGCTGGTCGTCTTTCCGGAAAAATACCTGACCGGCTACGTTCCGGAAATCATCGCCGCCGACCCCGAGCGGTACGCCCTCGCCCGAGGCGACGAGCGGCTCGAGCCTATCCGGCAAGCCTGCCGGGAGCACGGCATTGCGGCCATCGTCGGAGCGCCGACCCGGGAAGGCGGCGATCTGTACATTTCTTCCATCGTAATCGATCCATCCGGAGCCGATCTCCATGTTTCCCATAAGGCCCATCTGTTCCACAGCGAGAAAGAGGTCTTCAAGAGCGACGACAAGCGGACCCTTCTGAAGATCGGAGACTGGACCATCGGCCTTGGCATCTGCTACGACGCCGGGTTCCCGGAGCATTCCCGCCTCCTGGCGCAGGCGGGCTGCCACGTCTATCTGGTCAGCTCGCTGTTCAGCAAGGGCATGGGCTATCAGGAGTCGCGGGTCTGGTTCCCGGCCAGGGCGCTGGACAACACCGTCTACGCGGTCATGGCGAACCACGCCGGAAAGACCGGCGTCTGGGACGCCTGCGGAGGAAGCGCCGTCTGGGATCCGTACGGGCGCCTCATTGTCGAAGCGTCGGAATCGGAGCCCGAGGTGATCTTTGCGGAGCTGGAGCCCGGTCTTCTGCGGGAAGCCCGGGCGTCGGAGCAGATGCTCGCCGATTCGGCCGGCCTGCCGCAGCCGGAGGCTATCGTCGCGGTACTGGCGGGCGGGAATGAACGGCCCTGAACGGCGCCGCTGGCTCCGCCGGTTCGACGAGCCGGAGCACGCCCGGAGCCGCGTCATCGTGCTGCCTCATGCCGGCGGCTCCGCCAGCTATTACCGGGAGCTGAGCCGGGCGCTGCGCGGAGCGGGCGTGGAATGCCTCGCCGTCCAATATCCGGGCCGGCAGGACCGCTTCGGGGAAGAGATGGCCTCGACCATCGAAGCCTACGGGGATCGGATCGCCGAAGCTCTCTCCGGATGGGACGACAAGCCGGCGCTGCTGCTGGGCCACAGCATGGGGGCGCTGATCGCCTACGACATGCTGCAGAGACACGGCTCCGGGCTCGGCTTCATCGACGGCTTCGTCGCCTCGGCGCATCCTCCGCCCCGCTCCGGCTCCTCGCATGAATCCATGAGCGAAGAGCGGGTGCGGGACTATCTCCGGCGGCTTGGAGGCTTGGATGAAAAGCTGCTCGACGATCCGGCCGTCATGGAGATCGTCCTGCCCGCCATGAAGAACGATCTCGAGGCCGTGCTGGCATATCGCCGGACCGCTCCGGCCAAGCTTGACATGCCGATCACGGCCGTCGTCGGCATGCAGGATCCCCATGTCCAGGCCGAGGCCGCTGCGGGCTGGGAGGGCTGGACCCGGGATTCCTTCGAGCTGGTGTCGCTGCCGGGAGGCCATTTCTATTTTGCCGACGCTCCCGAGGAGCTGTGCGGCGTGCTGCTTCGGGCGGCGAGGCGCAGGAAGCCGGCCGCAGCCGCCGGACAGCCGCGGGGAACTGTGCGGGAGTATTCAACGCGAAGGGAATTGGAGCTATGAACGAAGTATCCGCCGCAGGGCGCTGGGAGATTTTCCGGTTCCGGCCGTACCTGCTCTATTTCATCGGACATACGATCTCCATGCTGGGAACCGGCATGCAGTTCATTGCGACCAGCTGGCTCGCCATGCAGCTGACCGGCAATCCGGCCTCGGTGGCGTACGTCCTTATATTCACCTCGTTGCCGGGCGTCGTCCTGTCCCCTCTGATCGGGGTGTTCGTCGACCGCTTCGACCGCAAATGGATCGCCGTTCTGATGGATGTCTTCCGGGCAGCCGCCTTGCTTGCCATCCCGCTGCTGTGGTGGCAGGGCATGCTGGAGCCGTGGCATCTGTATCTGGTCACGTTCCTCGTCGCGCTGGGGGATGAGATCTACACTCCGGCCGCCATGTCATTGATCCGGGAAGTCATTCCGCCGCAAAAGCTGCTGTACGCCAACTCCACCAACGCCATCGCCATGCAGTCGGGCGTGCTTCTCGGAGCGGGCGTCGGCGGGCTTCTCGTCGGCCTGTCGTCGGCCGTGTCCGTCATGGGCATCAATGCGGCGAGCTTCCTCGTATCGGCGGTCTGCATCCTGCTCATCCGCAAGGGGGTCGTCCGTCCGACGAGAGCCGAACAGGCCTCCAGCGGCGGCTTCAGGAGCTATTGGGAAGACATGAAGGAGGGCTGGACCCATATCCGCGGGCGCCATACAATCCTGATTTTCTACGCCATGATCTTTTTCATCCGCATGTCGCTGTACACGATCAACGTCCTTCTCGGTCCCTTCGCCAAGGATACGCTGATGGTGGGGGCGGCCGGGTTCGGCTACATCGACGCGAGCTTCGCCCTCGGAGCGGTTACGGGCAACCTGCTCCTGCCTCCGATTGCCCGGGCGCTGGGCAACCGGCTGGTCATGACCGGAGGCATGGCCGGCATCGCGCTGGCGATTTTCCTGTTCGGCTTCAGCGGCGGCCTTGGCATCGCGATGCTTCTTTATTTCCTGATCGGGGCCTTCTTCCAGGTCGGCATCCTCTTCATCACCCGGGCGCAGGAGGAGACCGAGCTGGCCTATCAGGGGCGGGTTCATTCCACCTTCAATACGGTTTTCTCCATTCTCTCGCTGGGCATCTATCTGATCATGGCCCAGCTGATGAACGAGCTTTCCCTCCGTTACCTGTTCGCCATCCAGGGCTTGATCGTGGCCGTGGCCGCCTTCATCGCCTTCTATGCGCTTTATGCGCGGCCCAGGTCCAAGCCGGCTGTGCAGAATCTGTCCAATTGACCTTCCTTTTCAAAGAGAAACAAGCCGATCCCATGAAGCGTTCGCCGATCCGCCCGTAAAATTCGCCGGCATCCTAGAATAGAGGATGAACAGAAGCGCGCAGTCTGGCGAATGGTTTGAAGTGCGCGGAAGCTTGCAAAAAAGCCGCAGCCCCTCGGGGCTGCGGCTTTTGGCATGCGATGATGATTCGGTCCAGCCAAGCGGTCAAGCTTCGGCAGCGGCCGTGCGACTGGAGGCAGGGCCGCCGTCCAGGCTCGGCTCCGTCAAAGGCTGGAACTGGTTTTCGCTCTTGGCGATGACGACGGTAGCGACGGAGTTGCCGATCAGGTTCGTGATGGCGCGCGCCTCCGACATGAAGCGGTCGACGCCGATCAGCAGCGCGATGCCTTCAAGCGGAATCGGCGTGCCGGGCAGGGCGGCCAGGGTCGCTGCAAGCGTAATGAAGCCGGAGCCGGTCACGCCGGCCGCTCCCTTGGAGGTGAGCATGAGCACGCCGAGGAAGGTCACGATCTGGAGCAGAGTCAGCTCGATGCCGTAAGCCTGCGCGATGAAGAGCGCCGCCATCGAGAGGTAGATGCTGGTGCCGTCCAGATTGAAGGAATAACCGGTCGGGACGACGAGGCCGACGACGGGCTTGGAGCAGCCGTACGATTCCATCTTGTTCATGAGGCGAGGCAGGGCGGACTCCGAGGAGGAGGTGCCGAGCACGAGCAGAATCTCGTCCTTGATGTGGCGGATCAGGCCGAAGATGCTGAACTTGTAGTAGCGGGCGATCAGCCCGAGCACAACGACGATGAACAGGAACATCGTAATATACGTCGCGAGCATCATTTTGCCCAGCGAGAGGAGGGAGCCGAGACCGAACTTGCCGATCGTATAGGCCATCGCTCCACCTGCTGCGTACGGGGAGAACTTCATGATGATGCCGACGATCTTGAAGAAGATTTCGTTCAGTTTCTCAAAAAAGTCCGTAACCGGACGGCCCTTGTCGCCGAGCATGGACAGCGCGAGGCCGAACAGGACGGAGAAGAAGAGCACCGGCAGCATCTGGCCGCTCGCCATCGCGGCGATCGCGTTGTCGGGAATGATGCCGAGCAGGAAGTCCTTGAAGCCATGCGAGGTTTCGGACGCCTGCTGCGCATAGCCGGCGACCGCGTCGGCCTTGCTGCCGACGCCGGAGGTGTCGATGCCGTCGCCGGGACGGACCAGGTAGGCGATGGCGATGCCGATCGCCATGGCGAAGGTGGTCACGAGCTCGAAGTAGAGCAGGGCTTTGCCGCCGATGCGGCCGATCTTTTTCATGCTGCCCATGCCCGCGAAGCCGATGACGATCGTGAAGAACACAATTGGCGTGATGACCATCTTGATCAGCTTGATGAAGATGTCGGCAAGCACCTTGAGCGAAGCGCCGAAGCTCGGGAAGAAATACCCGATGGCGATGCCGATCACGATGGCGGTCAGCACCTGGACGGTCAGGTTTCTGAAGTTGATTTTCATCGGAATCCCTCTTTCTTGTCGGGTCGGTTGTCAGGCTTGGAGTCAGACTGTTTCCCTCAACCGGGCGTTGGAGCCGAAGCTTTCGGCTTGGAGGGGGTCTCCTTGCGGGCGACGCCGGAGGCGTATGCGGCTTCGATGACCGCCTCGCGCACCTTCTCCACGACCTGATGGTTGAATACGCTCGGAATGATATACTGCTCGTTCAGCTCCTCGTCCGTCACGACAGAAGCGATCGCCTTGGCGGCGGCCAGCTTCATCTCCTCCGTCACGCGGGAGGCGCGGCAGTCGAGGATGCCGCGGAAGATGCCCGGGAAGCAGAGCACGTTGTTGATCTGGTTCGGGTAGTCGGAGCGGCCTGTCGCCATGACGCGGACATAAGGCTCGGCCTCCTCCGGCAGAATTTCCGGGGTCGGGTTCGCCATGGCGAAGACGATCGGGTCGGCGGCCATTTTCTTCAGGTCGTCCGTCTTCAGCACGCCGGGTCCGGAGACGCCGATGAAGATGTCCGCGCCTTCAATGACGTCGGAGAGGCTGCCCTCAAGCCGGTAAGGGTTCGTATGGTCGGCATACCATTGCCAGTATTCGTTGGCGTAGCTCTTGCCGGGGACAAGGGCGCCTTCGCGGTCCACGCCGACGATGTTGGCGACGCCGGCGGCCATCAGCATTTTGGAGCAGGCGGTGCCTGCAGCGCCGATGCCGCAAACGACGACTTTGCAGGACGGCAGCGTCTTGCCGATGAGCTTGACGGCGTTCAGCAAGCCGGCCAGCAGCACGACGGCCGTGCCGTGCTGGTCGTCGTGGAAGACGGGGATATCGAGCTCCTCGGCCAGCCGCCGCTCGATCTCGAAGCAGCGGGGAGCGGAGATGTCCTCCAGATTGATGCCGCCGAAGGTCGGGGAGAGCGCCTTGACGATCGCGATGATCTCCTCGGTATCCCGTGGTTTTCAGGCAGATCGGGAACGCATCCACCCCGGCGAACTGCTTGAACAGGACGGCTTTGCCTTCCATGACCGGCATCGCCGCTTCCGGCCCGATGTTGCCGAGGCCGAGCACGGCGGAGCCGTCGGAGACGACCGCGATCGTATTGCGCTTGATCGTCAGCGTATGGGCGCGGGACGGCTTCTCGTGGATGGCCATGCATACTCTCGCGACTCCGGGCGTGTAGACGCGGGACAGGTCGTCGCGGTTTTTGATCGGCGTCTTCGGCGTCGTCTCGATCTTGCCTCCGATATGGAGCAGGAACGTCTGGTCGGACACCTGGAGCACGCGGACGCCGGGAAGCTGGCCGACGGCGGAAGCGATCCGGTCGGCATGGCTCTGGTCGTACACGTTGACAGTCAGGTCGCGCACGGTGGACGCGGAATCCGACCGCGTGACGTCGATCGCGACGATATCGCCTCCGGTATCCCCGATGACCGTGGCGATCTGGGCGAACGAAGCGGTAGCCCGGCTGAGCTCCAGCCGGAGAATGATAGGCGTGGAAGCGCCTGCAGGTATGGACATGGGACTGCACATCCTTTGCATCTGAAGGTTCGGTTCATAGGTTCTTTCTGTGACAGGGATACATAGGGCTGAAGGCGGACGAAGGGGAATCTGCTTCATGATCGCCGCTTCTGTTCTTCATGATATCGCTTTCATTTGAAAGCGCTAGCATACGGTCATAATGGTTGTTTTGGTCTTTATGGTCATGAAGGGTATGGAGCCTGGAGGAGGAGAAGAGAGAAGGCGGCGGGAGAGACTTTGCCGCTGTGCCGCCTGGCATAAAGACCAAAAACCCGCAGCCAGGGCTGGCTGCGGGGAGCATGACGATTGTTCAGCGAGTTTTGTTCAGCGAATAAAGGTTGACCGGCCTGCCGAGGCCGTATTGAAGCTGGAGGGTGACCTGGCCGCTCTTGGCCAGATGCTCCAAGTACCGTCTGGCGGTGACACGGGCAATGCCGACGTTTTCGGCGACGCTCTCGGCCGATACGGCTTCCGGCTGCAGCCCGAGATAACGGATAATCTGCGCCAGCGTCGCCGCCTGGAGTCCCTTGGGAAGGCTGTCTCCGCTTTTGGAAAGAGGGGATGAAGGAGCAAGGCCCGACGAGCCTGAGCCGTGCAGAAGCCGGTCGAGCTCGCCCTGATCCAGCGCTCCGCCGGAGCCAAGCTCCTCGCGGCGCTGGAGCCAGCGCAGGAGAGCTTCACGCACGCGCTCCGCCTTGAACGGCTTCATGATGTAGTCGTCCGCGCCGCCCTGCACCATGGAGCGGATCGTGTCCCGGTCGTTGGCGGCGCTGATGACGATGACCCCGGCCGCATGGCCTTCGCTGCGCAGCTGGCGAAGCGTCTGAACGCCGTCCAGTCCGGGCATGTATATGTCGAGGATGACCATGTCGGGATTCATTCTTCGGATCAGCTCCATGCCTTCCAGTCCGCCCGAAGCGGTGCCGACGACACGGAAGCCTTCCACCGATTCGACGAACTGCCGGTTGACCTCGCGGACCATGGGATCGTCTTCGATCAGGATGACGTCAACCATTTTCATTTTCGCTCCTTCCTGTTTCCGGCTGCCTCTTCTCCGCCATGGGGAAGAACAGCGTCATGGATGTGCCTTCATCGGGCGCGGATTCGACCTGGATCGTTCCGCCGCCCTTCTTCGCGATGCCCGCGATCAGATGCATGCCGATGCCCCGGCCGTCTCCGGGCTTGGTGCTGAAGCCGCGCTCGAACATGCGGCGGCGGACATGCTCGTCCATGCCGCAGCCGTTGTCCTCGACGAGCAGAGACAGCTGCTCGTCGTCCTGCTCCAGGCTGACGAGCACGCGTCTGGGCTCGGGAGCCTCCGCCAGCGAATCGAAGGCGTTCTCGATCAGATTGCCGAGCAGGACGACGAAATCATGGTGGTCGAGATGCTCCGGGAAACGCTGCAGCCGGCTGTGGGGATCGATCTGCACATCGATGCCGAGCTCCCGGCCGCGGCTGATCTTGCCGAGCAGCAGCCCGGTCAGGCTGTCATGGAAAAATCGGGTGCCGAGAAACCGGTTCAGCTCCTCGCGCTCGCCCGACATGCGGAACAGATAGTCGAGCGCCTGCTCGCCCTGCCCGAGCTGGATCAGCCCCCCGATCGTATGCAGCCGGTTCATGTACTCGTGGTTCTGGACCCGGACCGTGTCTACGAACGCCTTGACCCCGGTCAGCTCCTCCGCCATCCGGGCGACCTCGGTCCGGTCCTGGAAGATGGCTACGGCGCCGACGGTATGCCCCTGCACGCGGATCGGCACGCGGTTGCTGACAATATGCTGGCCGCCGATGAAGATTTCCTGCTGATAGACCGGAGCGTCCAGCTCCAGAATCTCCGGCAGCCGGGTATCCGGGAGAACCTCGCGGATAGGCCGTCCGACCACTTCGCCGCCGATATGAAAGATCTGGCGTGCCCGCTCGTTGAAGACGGCGATCCGCTCGTCGTTGTGGATGGCGATGACGCCCTCGTGCATCGCATGAAAGGTCGCGTCCCGCTCCACCAGCAGCCGGGCGATCTCCAGCGGCTCCATATTGAACATATCCTTCTTGATCTGCCTTGCCAGCGCCCAGGAGCCGGCGAGGCCGACCAGCAGCGACAGCAGCAGGATGGCGGAGATCTGCCCGGCGAAGGGCAGAATAACCTCTCCGGGAGAGGGGAGGACGCGGCCGACGAGCACGGTGCCGATCTGCATGTGCGAGCTGTCCATGACCGGGACAAAGGCGCGCAGCGCGGTTCCGAGCTCGCCCTTCGCCTTGGAGACATAGCTGTGCTCGGCGAAGGCCGGCCCTTCGTCGGTACCCCGGGAATAAGTGCCGACACGGTCCGGCACCGGATGGGACAGCCGCTTATGCTGCATGTCCATGACCACCACATACGTGGCGTCATGGATGATGCCGATCCGCTCGGCGGCCTCCCGCAGCTGGGGCTGCCGGGCCTCTTCCTCCAGCCCGGCGGCGATCTCGGGAAGGCGGGCCGCCGTCCTTGCGGTGACGAGCAGCCGCCTGCCGAGCTCCTCCTCCTGCAGATGGAGGATGCTTCCGACCGCCACGCCGCCGCCGGCTATGAGCGCGAACAGCACGATGCCGAAGGAGAGCAGGGCGATTTTCCAGTTGATTTTGAGCGGCTTGAGCATGGTCGGACCTGCCTCCTTGCGGGATGGAATAGGGTCAACATGCCCTTTTCCCATCATCATACACCAGTGCATGAGGCCTGCAAACCTGCGGAAATCTCGGGGGCGGGCTTCTCCAACAGCCGCCGGGTAGGATAAGATGAGGTTCATAGAGACGGGGATGAGGGCTGAGGACAAGGCCGAGATGAGGAGGGAGGCGCGGAGGAATGAGCAGAAGGAGGTTCAGGCTGTGGGGCGGCGGTCTTCTGCTGGCTGCTGCTGCCGTGCTGTCCATGTTCTGGCTTGGACGGGT
>NZ_CBRA020000250.1:0-6896 GCF_000469945.2 Paenibacillus sp. P22
CAGCATTTCCCGAAAACCTCGAACCACAACCGAGGCCGCCTGTCCGTCCCTATGCGTTCGATGGACAGCAGACACCCAAGCCTCGAGATCGACAGGTCTGCCCCGCGCCTTAAAGCGAACAAGAAAAAAAGGGCTGTCCCCCGTTGGGGACAGCCCTTGACTGGCTTCCGGATCAAGCGACGTCGAACGTGCTGCGCTTGATGATATGGAGATCGTCTCCGGAATAGATATGGATGTAGATGACGTATTTGCCCGGCTTATCGAACGTATGCGTGACCTCATACTGTCCCTGGGCTTTCTTCTTGGAAGTGATCAAAATAGGGAGCTCCTGCTCCGTTTCTTCCCGGATGTCGAAGTCGATTTTGAGGTTATCTTCCGTAACCAGTCCCTCGATAGCCGCCGTCAGCTGCAGCGGCGTTCCGGCCACGGCTGCCGGGTCGCTCGTAATCGCGACCTTGACCGCCGACTCATCCTGATAAGGCGCGTTGCCGGAAGATCCGCAGCCCGCCGCGACCAGAAGCATGAGAACCGCGATCGCCGCGAATGTCCATTTCTTCATGACCAGTATTCTCCTTTCCCTGTTGCGCTTGTCCTCCTTATTATACCTGGGGAGATGCGCTGCTGCTCCCTGCAACCATGAACTTTTCTTGTCGAGTGCTGTCGCCTTGTGATATAATTCACGCAACTGAATATGAACCTTCGGGGCAGGGTGCAATTCCCTACCGGCGGTGACGGCGCGAATGCGCGCCGAAGCCCGCGACTCCCGGAACTGCGAATGCGGATCCGGGACTGACTTGGTGAGAATCCAAGGCCGACGGTGACAGTCCGGATGAGAGAAGGTTTAATGCGCTTCGTGCCACGATTTTGGCGAGGCGTATTATTTCGTGCCCCCGCCATTTGTCTTTCGGCGGGGGTTATGAGCTTCTACGAGGTTCAATTCAAAAACCCGCCACTGGAGGTTGTTGAATTGAAAGACACAGCTACGCTTGACCGTCCGCTCAGCGCGGACAAAGGCCTGTTTACCCGCAGCCGCGGCATTTGGTACGTCGTTCTCGGCGCGACGCTCTGGGGAGTCGATCCCCTTTTCCGCATCCTGCTTCTGAAAACCTTCACGTCTCCGCAGATCGTTTTCCTGGAGCATCTTCTCCTCGCTCTGTATGCCGTACCGGTCCTTATCCATTACCGTCATCAGCTCACCGGCAAGCTCACCCTCGGCGTCGTCGGAGCCCTGTTCTTCGTTTCCTGGGGCGGCTCCGCCATCGCCACGGTGCTGTTCACGTCCGCGTTCACGATGGGCAACTTCAACGCCGTCCTGCTGCTGCAGAAGCTGCAGCCGCTGCTGGCCATCATTCTCGCCCGCTTCATGCTCAAGGAATCTTTCCCAGCCCGCTTCTCCTGGTATCTGCTCGTCGCGCTCGCCGGAACATACCTGCTTACATTCGGCTTCCATGGTCCGCAGCTCGGCTTGCACGATCTCGGCTCCCAGGCCGCGCTGTACTCGATCGGCGCCGCTTTCCTGTGGGGCGGATCGACCGTCATGGGCAAATACCTGCTGCAGAAGAAGCTGGGCTTCCATATCGTCACTTCGCTCCGCTTCCTGCTCGCCATCCCGCTGCTGGGCGTTCTGCTGCTGGCCGCCGGAGACTCCTGGAAGCATCTGGGAAGCACAGGCGCAGCGGCCGTCCTGATCGTGAACCTGCTTTTCCAGGCTTTCATTCCCGGCCTTCTGAGCATGCTGCTCTATTATAAAGGGCTTTCCTCGACGAAGGCTTCCATCGCCACGCTGGCCGAGCTCGCCTTCCCTGCCGTCGGCGTCCTGATCAACTGGATCGCTTTTGGATCCGTGCTCAAGATTCATGAGCTGATCGGCTTCCTGCTTATCTGGGGCGTGCTCGTCATGCTCAGCCGCAGCACGTCGAGAGCCGCAGCGGAGCAGCCCGCCGCTTAATGCCCGGCTTCGCCGCCGGCCTGCTCTGCATCCGGTTCATGCCGATGCCGGTCGAGATCGATCGCTCCGCGGGAGCCTTCTTCGATGCCTTCCGCGGCCAGCAATGCCCTTTGAAGCTCGCCGGCATCGCCCGGCAGCGACACGGAGCCTGCCGCGTTGACGACCCGATGCCAGGGCAGCCCGTACTTCTCCCCCATGGAATGGAGGATGCGGACGACCTGGCGCGCAGCGCGAGGGCTTCCGGCCGCTGCAGCGACCGAGCCGTAGGTCATGACCTTGCCTTCCGGGATGGCGCCGACGACCCGGATCACTTTTTCCGTAAAAGGCTGCATATGTCTCTCCCCCATAAGTAGAACTAGAGCCCGCGCTGTCCAGCAGCCGCGGGCTCTTGCCTGATTATCCGTTTGCTTCCGAGTCGGCGATATGTTCCTTGCAGAACGTCTCCAATTCGGCGAGCTCTTCATCCTCAAGCCCGAAGTCCAGCAGCCGGTCGCTGCCCCGCTCGCGGATCTCGTGGCGGATGATGGAGCCTCCCGCTCCTTCTTGCTTGTATACAGCGCGCACGTACAGGCCGCTCGGCGAGTACAGCTCGTCCTCTTCATCCACCTCGATCTGAAGCAGGTATTCATACCGCTGTCCGTCTAAAATGCCGAATGGATCCTTGATTTTCTCCACGCTGTATTCCGTAATTTCCATCTCAATTCTCCTCCTGTAACGTTCCTTCGGGCAGTACCGATACGACGGCTTCCCGTACTTGGCTGTCAAGCAGCTGCGAGGACAGGATGACGACGTCCCCGCTGTCTCCGCGCGATCGGATCAGCCTCCCGACCCCTTGCCTCAGCCTCAGCTGCATGAACGGAACCTCGATTTCCCCGAAGGCGCTCGCCGCCGCTTGGCGCCTGGCGTTGAAGACCGGATCCCGCGGCGGCCAAGGCAGATCCCAGACGACGACGAGCGACAGCGACGGACCCGGCACATCGAGTCCTTCCCATAGAGTATGAGCGCACAGGACGCTTTCCTCGTCTTGCTGGAAAGCCGCGATCAGGCTGCTTATTTCTGCCGTGCCTTCAAAGTGAAGCCGGTATTCCTTCATCTCGGGCGCTACGGCAGCCCAGTCGCGGAACGACTCCAGCTGCTTGCGGGACGGGAAGAGAAGGAGCGCCCTTCCTCCGCTGTGGCGGAGCGCTTCGACCGTGCGCCGCCTCTTGTCCTCCGCTGCCGCGGCAGGATCGAGATGAATCCGCATCTGGGAAGCGTAATCGTACGGAGACGGAGTGCTGAAGCTCAAGAATTCCTCGATTCCAAGCGTATCGGCCGCATAGTGGAAGGAGCCTCCGGCCGACAGCGTCGCCGAAGAGAAGATGATCGGCATCGATTTGGCGAATACCCGCTCCCGAAGCACTTCCTTGACCAGCCTCGGCATCATGACCAGCGTCAAGCCATCCGGATCCGGCAGCAGCCAGGTGATGAGCCCATCGGGCTTCTCGAACAGCGCCAGGGCAGTGCCGATCATATCGAGATGCTCTTCCACGATAGTAAGGTGATAGCCGTCCAGGGTGAACAAGCCGCTCTCGAATACGAGCTGCTCCTCGATCTCCTCCAGCAAGGAGCGGAAAGCGCGGATTTCCCGCAGAAGTCCAGGCGTCGGCTCGAACTCCAGTCTTTCGGAGCCTTCCACAGGACGGCTGGCCTCCTGCAGGCGCCGGAACAGCTCCTCGCTGCGGCTTATGGCGTCCTCGATCGCATAGGCGAGCGTTTCGCGGATGTCGTTCTGCAGCAGGCGGCTGATGATGGATTCAAATACCGAGTGCTGGAGCTTGTAGGTCAATGCGTTCTGAGCGGCCGTCTCCAGCAGATGGCCTTCGTCGAAAACGACCGAGCTGTGCTCGGGCAGCAGCGGCAGCTGGCCTTCCCGCTTGCGCGCCTCGGCCGTCCACACATGCTCCATGTAGAAATCATGGGAGCAGATAATGAGATCCGGCGACTTCCGGTAATGGTCGCGCGACAGCGTCATGCCGCAGCGATGTCGCTGCGGGCAGACGAAGCAGTCCTGGAACACGTCCCAGCCGATCTTCGACCAGCGGGCGTCGTCAAGCCCGGCATAATCCTTGCGGCTGCCGTACGGATGAAAGGACTGCAGCGTATCGGGCTTGCGCACGAACTCGGGAAGCGTCTCGTAGATCGCATCATAGCTCTCGTCGCCCCGCACGTCGTCGAGCTTGTTCAGGCACAGATACTGGCTTTGCGACTTCGCCATCCGGGCATCCACCTTCAGGTCCAGGTAAGCCGCCAGCTTGGCGATGTCGCCTTCCGCCTTCGTCAGCTGCTCGATCAGCGATTCGTCGGCGCAGGCGATGACGGCCGGCCGGCGGGTATACCGGGCATATGCGACGGCATAGAGCAGGTAGACGAGTGTTTTACCGGTGCCGACGCCGGCCTCGGCGAACAGCGTTTTCTTTTCCTTATAGGCCCGTTCCAGCTGGAAAGCCATGTAAATCTGCTCATCGCGGACTTCAAAGCCGGCTTCAGGCAGAATATCGTAGAAAACATCCGAGATCCAGTCGCTGGCTTGCTCGATGAAGGGACGGGTCGGATCAAATTCGAAAGGATATGGGGTCAAATGCGCTGCAGCCTCCGCTTGGTTCTAGATTTCTGCGGGGCAGCTTCATGCCCCGTCATGGACTCATGTATCTTCCGCCGCCGATGCCGAGATCGGCCAGCTTGCCGGAATCGGCTTGCAGCAGAAAGGAATTGCTGCCCTCGGCAGCATTCCATTCCATGCCCAGAATCATGCCTTCTCCGGTACGCGCGGCAAAGCGCAAGGAAAAGGAGTCCGGGTTCATGGTGCCGCCGTCGTCAACGGTCCACGTAGAATTTTCATCATAATCCGCCGGGAAGTCCTTGTAAAGGGGTTTCGATTCCTCCGGTACGAGAACGAGGCTCGCCAGCATGCTTTTTTGCTCCCGCGCGAACTGGATCAGCAGCAGATCCATTGGTTTTCCATTCACATCTATCCGGCCGATCGTCCAAGCCTGGTCGACCTTCCGTTTCTTCTCTTGGGCAACAGCCTTCAACAGAGAGGCGTCCGGCTTGGCAGCCTTCCTTTCCTCGACCGGGAAGAAGGCTTCCGGAGCTTGCTGGCCGCGCAGCATATAATAGGTAGCGTTCGGCTGGGCAGTACCCTGTTCAACCTGAAACACGTACCCCTTCATATGGACAAAGTTGGATGCCGTCTGCCTGCCGTTATCCTTTGCGTCTCCTTGCTGCACTCCCGCATAAGCCACCGGCAGCGTCTTGCCGCCTGCTCCCGCTGCGGTCTTGATCGAAGAGAGGGCATCCGGATCGATCTCTCCCCGGATATCCGGCACGATCATCAGCTTCGTTCCCGTCTTGTCGGCAAAGCCGAAGTAGGCGGTCAGGGATTTCTCTCCAAGAGCAGGAGCCGCTGTCGCGGTATTAGTCGACGGCGAAGCGGACGGTTTTCCGGACGCAGCCGGCTTTGGCGCGCTCGCTGACGGTGATGGTGATTCAGCCGACTTTGGCGCGCTCGCTGACGGTGATGGCGTTTCAGTCGGCTCCTGTCCTTCAATGCTGTGATCAGGCGAGGAGGAAGGGGTGATCGCAGCTGCATCCCTGCCCGTGCTCTTTCCTGACGAGCCGGCTTTGTCGTCTCCCCCCGCTGCAGGCGGAGAGAGACGCCGCGAGCATGATCGCAGCCGCGCAGAATGCGGCCTTGCGGATTGCTTTCATTCGTCCGCCCCCCATCCGTGCGAGCCGATGGCGGCAATCTGCTCTGACTCCACCACCGTCACTCCCTCGGGAGCCCTCTTCGCCGCCTCCAGCATGGCGGACGCAACCGTCGCCGCATGAACGGGCCGGTAGCGGGCCAGCTTGCCGACCATCAGCCCCGACAGCGGCTTCGCCAGCGCAGCGGCCCATTTCTCGCCCGGCCGCCGCTCCTGGCGCTTCCCGAGCAGCTGGGAAGGTCTGAGCACAATCAGACGCCGCAGGCTCAGCTTCTCCAGCTGCCGCTCCAGCTCTCCCTTGACCCGGAGATAGAAATACCGGGAGTCCGGCGAAGCGCCGATGGACGATACGATCACAAGCGCGCCGGCTCCCTGCGAAGCCGCCATTTCGGCAAGCCGCAGCGGAAGCTCGTAATCCACCCGCCGAAACGCTTCACGCGTACCCGCTTTCTTGATTGTCGTGCCTGTGGCGATGAACAGGTCGTATCCACCCGGAATGCCTTCGAGACATTGCTCCGGCTGGCCGCCTTCCATCGCCCTCTCCTCCAGCCTCGGATCCGACAAGCCCGTTGGACGGCGTCCGATCGCAATGACGTTGGCATAGCGCTCTCCTGCAAGAAGCAGGTTGAGCAGCTCGCGGCCGACGAGACCGGTTCCTCCTGCAACAACCGCCGTTTCTCCCATTTGCAATCTCCTTTTCTGCCCCATGATATCCATCCATTTTTTCATTTCGCCGCTTGGAAAGCAATTTGCGCCTCTATTATGCATTTTGCTCCTCTATTTGGAAACAGACGTGTAGAAGGACCAAAAGGGTTCGGAAACAGACTCACCGAGCAGCAAAAAGCACGCCTCTGCCCCAAAAGCTCCGAGGAAGACGAGATTTTCTGCTTATTTGACTGCTTCTGCCCCAAAAGTTCCGAGTAAGACGATTTTTTCTGCTTATTTGACTGCTTCTGCCCCAATAGCTCCGAGTAAGACGATTTTTTTCTGCTTATTTGGCCGCTTCTGCCCCAAAAGCTCCGAATAAGACGATTTTTTCTGCTTATTTCGCTGCTTCTGCCCCATAAGCTCCGAGTAAGACGATTTTTTCTGCTTATTTGACTGCTTCTACCTCAAAAGCTCCGAGTAAGACGATTTTTTCTGCTTATTTGGCCGCTTCTGCTCCAAAGTTTCGAGTAAGACGATTTTTTCTGCTTATTTGG
>NZ_CBRA020000251.1:0-3740 GCF_000469945.2 Paenibacillus sp. P22
TGATCGGAGACGAGTCGGGCAGCCATATCGGACTGGCCAACAGCGCCGCATCGGAGAAGCCGGACGCCGCGGCTTTGCCGCTTTCGAGCCCTGCCGCGCGGCTCAGCAGCACGGCCAGCTCGGCGCGGGTGACGCGCTGTTCGGGACGGAAGCTGCCGTCCTCGTAGCCGGACACCAGCCCGCGCTTGGCAGCCTCAGCGGCGAATGCCCGGCCCCAGGCCGGAATGGAGGCGCCGTCGGAGAAGCCGGACGCTCCAGCCGGACCGGGCTCTTTTACTCCCATGGCGCGAAGCAGCATGACGGTGAGCTCCAGCCGGGTAACCGGCTCGTTCGGACGGAAACTGCCGTCGGCGTAACCGGTCAGCAGCCCTTGGGCGGATGCTTGGCGGATGGAATCCGAGGCCCAGTGGCCGCTGATGTCCCGGAACAGCGGAGCCGAAGGGGACGGCGTCGGCGCCGGGCTGGCCGTCGGAACGGCGGAAGGACTCGAAGACGCCGATGGCGCTGGCGTAGCCGATGTGCGCTGTCACGCCCAAGCACCAACCATCCTGGAGACGGATTGGGTCCGGGTATCCAGTCTTTATGATGAACTCTCACAGATTGCGCCATCTCCTATAATAGAGTTGAATCGTGCTGTAGCTGTATCTATGGCTCATGGACCGGAAATCGGACTTCAGCTCGTCGATGGGCTACTGTCGGAGCCGTCGCTGAAAAACTATCATTTGTTACCTAGTGTTCGTGGCGATCTTCTAATGAAATTGGGGCGTTTTGACGATGCTCAATCGGAATTCACACGAGCCGCAGCACTTGCTGGCAACGTTCGTGAGCGAGCGTTTCTATTGAAACGCGCTGCAGGATGTGCTGAAGGTAGAAATAATTGAGCATGAATAACATTCAGTAAACGATCGAATATTTTTTGAAAATTTATTTGTGGGTCTGTCGATTCTGCTGCAAGTTGTTCGTTGATTAAGTAGAGGCAAAAATAATGCTTCAATACTTCATTAAAGGAGACATAGAAATGCAATTCCTGTGTTTGGGGTACTTGGATGCTGAAAAAATGGATGCCCGTCCAAAGGACGAGATTCAAGCCATCATGCAAGAATGTCCGCCTCACCTGGAGAACTTCTATAATAGCGGCCAAGTCATTGTGGATGCCGGTCTTTCCTCCGAAACAAAATGCTTGCGACGGGCGAATGGAAAGGTGAAGGTGACGGATGGTCCTTTTATCGAGACGAAGGAAATGATCGGTAGCGCTTTTCTGATAGAAGCACAGGACATGGAAGAAGCAATCCGTATAGCCTCCGTGCATCCGGCCGTCCAGGTTGGTGCGGGGGAGCAGTTTGGATGGGGGATAGAGATTCGTCCGATCCACTATTTCAAATTAAAAGACTTACCGAATGGTTAGTTCGGTAATTCGAGGAGAAGGCCATCCTTCAAAGGATGGCCTTCAAACATGCCGTTACTGACAGCACGGTGAAGCGTATCACAAGTAACGCCTTGATCATTAAGCTAACGGGAAACGTTAGTTCAAAGGCCGTTCAAACGAATAGCTTAAAAGCCTCCTGCAAGAACAAACTAGACATATATGCCCTCGTTCTTGCAAGAGGTTTTATTATGATTTTGAGTAAACTATGGCAAGCTTATGAATCGCGGATCCAAAGCTTCAGCCCGAATACGCTGAAGGCATACGCCTTGACAATCGTAACCCCGCTTTTGTTAAAGGCTCTCAGAAAAGGGTACGCCCGTAAAAGAGGGAACAAGATAACGGGGGTCAAAGCCTCCATGCAGCAATGAACGTAAAAAAGAAGGCCGGCAATAGTTATTGACCGACCTTGTTAGGTCATGAATATTGCCGTGAGACTCAATCCCATTAATGATTTGAGCGAAGATTAAATGGCTAGCAAAGAGAACAGAAAAATAATTTCAGCCAAGCGAATGTTTATTCGGCGAATACGTCTCCCTATTCTCACATGCATAACCAAAAAATCGCTTCCAACCGAAGTTAACCGTCCGGTTAAAACACGACCGCTTGTCGTTTCGATTCGAACTGAAGTTCCAACCAATTCCTTTGCTTGATGGCGAAAGCTCATGTACATCCCCCTTATCCCTTAAGATACAATACCTTATGATCATTTTTCCGAGAGGGAAGGGCTTAAGCGGACTGGGTTTCATGTTAGTTAACGAAACCCGGCAGTCACAATGTTGCGACTGCCGGGTTTCATTATGTTGATATAAAGGATCATCAAGCGACCGTTCTCTATTTTTTTTCGTGACATTCTTAAACTCGTACCAGAAATTCAAGTGAACAAGAACTTCTTCCACAAGCGGCAGCCCTTCATCCTGATATGCGTTCGGTGCGAATAGTTCGTCCTGCAAGTACACAAATAGCTTCCCTGCTTTATGGGATAAAGAAAAAGGACATAAGTATCCTTGTATAAGGGTACTTATGTCCTTCCCTATCATAGACAGATCTATGAGAGTGTTAGGGATACTCGCAGAGTTCTATGTTACAAATATTTCCAAAAATAAGTGAAAATAGTTTTCGAGTTTATCAGTCTGATCCATTAAAAGAAGCAGCGGCAGATCAAGACCTGAAAAATTAGATTGCCGCAGTTGTCATTCAACTACCGTTCTCCGCCAGGAGTTGAACAAACCACCGTACCTCTACGATTTGACGTTAGTGTATCAGTGATGAGCAAGAATGTTGATACGTTTACCAAACGGGTCTCGGACATAAAATCGTCTAACGCCCCAAGGCTCATCGACTGGCCCATATTCGATCGGAAATCCAGCTCTCTTCATGCCTTCTAATGCAGCATCGATATCATCGACTTCAATCGATAGATCAGGAGTAGGTGTTTCTGAGCCGCCCTGTGAGGCAAAACTAATTTGAATGCTCATCTCCTCGTTTAAACCATAAGTTCTAATCCAACCATGATCCATCATTAATTCAAGGCCGAGTACATCCCGGTAGAAGCATTTAGCTGCTGTGATATCCTTCGCATTTGTATTGGCAACGATTCGTTTAACCTTCATTTCGTTTCTACCTCCAGAACATAAGCAGATTGTCATTCAGTATCGAATAGATTCGACATGTAACAGTTCATTCTTCTTTAATATTCACTCCCTCCGCTATTCTTCCTCGTTGGGCTTGAAGAGGCATCGCCAGTCTGACAGTATATTTTCTCGGTCTACAACTTTCCCAACTACTTTTCTTTGGACAGCTCCAACAACGTATCGGTCATCGACCAGACGACGCAGCGGACCGCCCCCGTGCTCGTCATCGTGATTCAAGCAAGAAATGCCCCCTCGTCTGCTTGACGAGGGGGCATTTCTTGTTTATTGGAACGGACGGTTGGTGAAGTAAAGCGTCTGCGGGCCCGCCGAGCCGCCGGTCAGGCTGAGACGGGATGGAACCGTCTTCCCTTTGCGCCCGACATTGAACTCGGAGAGCTGCCACGCCATCGTGTAGTTCAGGAAGCCGGAATTCAGCAGCTTGCCGCCCCAGCCGATCGTATAATGGCCCGATCCTCCGGACGGGTTCAGATAGACGCCTACGGTGCGGCGCTCGTCGCTGTCGTTCTCGATCTCGACCGACATGTCGTAGATGACTCCGTAGTTGCCGGGGTTCAGGACGGCGGCGCCGCTCGTGGCGTCCACGCCTTGCTCGTACTCTCCCGGCATGAAGTCGGCCCATTGGCCGGTAGGCGACGAATCGACCCGAAGCAGGGAGTTGCCGG
>NZ_CBRA020000252.1:0-4628 GCF_000469945.2 Paenibacillus sp. P22
GCATATCGAATGCTCTGCGATGGCGAAGCGGCATCTGGGCGATACCCTCGACATCCATGGCGGAGGCAACGACCTGCAGTTCCCGCATCATGAGTGCGAATGCGCCCAGTCCGAGACGCTGAGCGGCAAGCCGCTCGCCAACTACTGGATGCATAACGCTTCATCAACATCGCCGAGCTCGCTCTTGATCCGGCCGCCGGCGATCACGGCCTGGATGCGGAGCTGCGGGACTTTACCGGGGGCCATGGGCTCGACTATGTCGTGGAATGCTCGGGCAGAAGCTCCAGCTATGAGCTTGCTTTCCGGGCGCTCGCCATGCGCGGCACGATCGTGGCGATAGGCGAGCATGCGCGGGTAACGTTTGATTCCAGCGACCTTATCCACAGGCATTATACGATCGTCGGCTCGCTGTATTCCGGCATGACGGACGGCGAGGAAGTGCAGAAGCTGATGGTGCGCGGCGAGATCGACCCGATCCGAATCGTGACGCATCGATTTGGCCTGGAAGACATTCCGCAGCGATTCGGCCAGGTGTTCGAGGCGTCCGGAGGACTCATGAAATCGGTCGTCGTGAACGGCGGCGGCAGCGGAGCTGGCAGGATCTAGTTTCCATAGAGGGGACGAAGGGATGCCAAAGATGGACGCTTTCGGAATAGCATTCATATAAATACGGATAATCCAAGGAGATTACTTGCATTTTCCTCTGGATGGGCGTATCTTTCTTTCTACAGAACAATGAACAGCAGACCTTGGCCGTCCTGCCTCCTAGCGGGACGCCAGCTTGATTAGGAATAAGGAGGGACCAGGATGCAGCTCATCAACGCGCTTGAAGTTCAGCGCCGCATCGACCAGTTGAAGGATCAGGACATTTATCTTCACCTTGAAATGACGACGGGCGCTTACGCGTCCCATAACGATAGCTCGAAACACCCGGCGGCGACCTTCATCAGCAATGCCTCCATTCAATATTCGCAGGGCTCGATTTCGGGTGTCGGGCCCTTCCGGGTCGGCCTGAAGATGGAGCGGGGATGGGTGTACTCCGAAGGACTGACCCATTACGAAGAGACCGAGCCGGAGCGGCTGATCATGGCCGGCCATGACAGCGCGGGCAAGCTGGTCGTGGCGCTGCAGCTGAGCCGGGAGCCGTTCTGATGACGGCGGAGAAAGGAGAGTCCGGTATGAACAAACGTATACTAGTCGTGCTCCCTCACCCCGATGACGAATGCTTCGGTCTGTCGGGCACGCTGGCCAAAATGATCCGGGAAGGCGCCGAGGTCACCTACGCCTGCCTGACGCTCGGTGAAATGGCGCGTACAATGGGCATTCCGCCATTTGCGAACCGGGTTACGCTGCCTCAGGTGCGCAAGCTGGAGCTGGAGGCTTCGTGCCGCATTATCGGCATCCAGGATCTGCGCCTGCTCGGCTTCCACGACAAGACGATCGAGTTCGAGGAGCGGGAGCTGCTGGACGGCAGCATCGGCGCCATTCTGGAGGAGCTGAAGCCGGATATCGTATTCACCTTCTACCCGGGCTACAGCGTGCATCCGGATCACGACGCGACCGGCGCAGCCGTAGTGCGCGTCATCGGAGGCCTTCCGGAGAAGGATCGGCCCGTCGTGTACTGCATGGCTTTCGCGAGAGATCATCAGCTGGCCATCGGCATGCCGGACACCCAATTCGATGTGGGCGACTATTTGAAGCAGAAGATCGGCTCCATTCAGGCGCATCGCTCCCAGTTCCAGGTTCCGGGGCTGGATGACAAGAAGCCGTCCCGCGAAGTCCGGGAACGCTTCGGCACGGAGAGGTTCTGGACGTACCGATTTGAATAACGGCAGCAGAGACCGTCCTTTTCAGGGCGGTCTCTATTCTTTTGCTCTCGGCCAGCCGATAAGTGGAAGGAGGAAGGAATTTCAATCCTTTCCAGAAGAAGCTCGAACTCAGGGGGTAAAAAGAAAGCATGAACAAACAACTCTTCATCGGCGCCGTGGTTGCGCTTAGCTTGACGCTCTCCGCCTGCGGCGGCAAAAATGATCCGGCCGCGTCCACTGGGCCGCAAGCATCCGCGCCGGCGGCTTCGGTGACACCGGCTGCGGACGGCGATGCCGGGAAGGACGCAGGCAAGGTCGAGGTCGACAAGGGACTTTTCCATAATGAAATCACGATTCCGGCCTCCATGCTGGAGGGGCAGGATCTGGACGCCGTCATCGCGAAGGCGAAGGAAGACGGCGTCAAGGAAGCGACAAAGAACGAAGACGGCTCCGTGACCTACAAAATGACCAAGGATGTTTACGGCAAGATGATCGGCAGCATGAAGGACAACCTGCTGGAGGGCATCGAGGAGCTGAAGAGCGGCAAGGACTTCGCCTCGGTCAAGGATATCGAGCATAACGATTCCTTCACGGAGTACACGCTCGTCGTGGACAAGGCCGCCTACGAAGGGAGCTTCGACGCATTCGCCGCTCTTGGCGTCGCTTTGCCGTCCATGCTTTATCAAGTGTACAGCGGAACGGCTGCGGACAAGACGAAGGTCACCGTCCATATTCAGGACCAGGCATCGGGCGAAGTGTTCAACACGGTCGTATATCCCGACGCGATGAAAAACGGCTGATCGGCTGCAATGCGATGGCCGTCCAGATACGTCAAAAACCCGCCCCATCGAACGGGGCGGGTTTTTTTCGCGCTGCTCAGAGCCGGATCCCGAGCTCCGCGGCCACGCCGCGGATATAGGCGGCTGCCTGCCGATAATCCTCGTTGGTCGACAGATGCTCGATGATCAGCGTCGTATCGGGATGAAGCTTGTTCAGCTCCGTCAGGAAGATCCGGTAGTCCAGTGCTCCCGTGCCCGGGATGACCTCGTCCAGATGCACGGTCAGCTTGCTGCCGAGCCGGATATCCTTGGCATGGCAATTGCGGATATGAGGTCCCAGCTTGCGGAAGAAGTCCTCGATCAGCTCCCCGTTCCGGTAATAGGCGCGAGGGCTGGAAATGATGTTGACCGGATCGAAATGCACGCCGAATCCGGGGCGGTCGATCGCCCGGATCAGATCGAGATAGGAATCCGCGGAGTCCGGGAATACCCAGGGCATCATCTCCAGGGCGAATACGGTCCGCTCCGGCTTCACGGCGTCGATGATGCGGCGGGTCGTCTCGACGATCAGCTCGAACGTCTCGCTGCTGAAGTTGTCCGGATCGGGGCCGTCCCATTGCGCGCCGCGCGATCCGGCGATGTTGACGCAGCAGCCCGCGCCGATATGCTCCGCAAGCTTCAGCCGCTCGATGCAATAAGCGACCGCCCGGCTCCGCGTCTCCTCATCCCGGCTGATCGGATTGCTCCAGGCGCCCACCTCGGAGATGAGAATGTCGCGCCTGCCCGCAGCCTTCACATAATCGTCTACCTCGGCAAGGTCTTTGCCGTCCACCGGGCAGGGGGCGGCTCGGAATCCCGCTTCCGCCATCGCCTCCGACCAGCTCTCCGGGTTCATCTGCTCCAGAAACACTTGTCCGCCTAATCTCATTCGCGATCCCTTCCTTTGCTTGTATCGTTTGTCGAGTCGGTCTGACATTCCGGCCGTCATCGTTTTCCGAGCACTAGTGCTAGCGTTTTCATCCTTCAGTATACCAAAGTGTGAACGCGTGTTCATACGGATTTTGATTATGATCAATCTTCTTTATTTGCTCTGTTCCCGAAGTTGACAGCGCTTTCCATCCTGCGTATAGTGATAGGTGTAAACGCGTGTTCATGCTGAAGGGAGCTGACAGCCGGATGAAAAAGACCGATATCAACAGCGTGGAAATCGCGCGGCTGGCCGGGGTGTCCCGCAGTACCGTGAGCAGGGTCATCAACAATTACTCCAACGTCCCCGCCCATACGCGGGAGAAGGTCATGGAGGTCATTCGGGAGCATAACTATTTCCCGAACGCTTCCGCCCAGATGCTGGCCGGCAAGAGCTCCCGCACGATCGGGCTGTTCCTGATCGAGCCCGGCACGGTCGCGAGCGACACGCTGACCAATATGCTCATCGTGAGCGTCATCGAGCATGCTTCGTCCCTCGGGTACTTCGTGCTGACCCATATTATCCGGGATCCCGCCGATACGGTCACGCTCCGCAGGGTCAAGGAAATATTCTTTCAGCGCCGGATCGACGGCGGCATCTTCATCGGAGCGGCGATTCGGGAGCCATTCCTGGACGAGCTGGCGGCGGAGGGCTTCACGATCGGAATCGTGGATCAGGTGCAGGACGGCCGGCAGCAGCCGGGCCGGCTGACGGCGGAGTTCAACAACGCGCTCGGCATGGAACAAGCGGTCTCGTATTTGCAGAAGCTCGGCCACCGGAATATCGCTCTCATCAACGGCGATATGAACCGGCTGTCCGGTCCGCAGAAATACGAAGGCTATCTGAAAGCCATGCGGAAGAAAGGGCTGACCGTCCGTCCCGAGTGGGTGCTGCCCGGAAGCTTCAGCGAAAGCGGCGGATATGCGGCTGCTCAGCATCTGCTCCAGGCGGGCGGACCGCTGCCTACCGCCTTGATCGCGGCCAATGACAGCGTAGCCTTCGGCGCCATCCGGGCGCTGCGGGAGCAGGGGCTGGCCGTGCCGGAGGGGATGTCCGTCATCGGCTTCGACGACC
>NZ_CBRA020000253.1:0-4049 GCF_000469945.2 Paenibacillus sp. P22
GACCGAAGGATGGCCGTAGCCGGTGCCGGCGCCGCCGACGGCTGGATGGCCGTAGGCGCCATAAGAACGATAGTAATCGAAGTCATAAGTATTCGACATGAAAGGTTTCCCCGCTCTCTCTGGATAGATGCTTGATTTCGGTCAGTACACGTCCGGGCAGTCGCTGGAGGTCGGCGCGAAGAAGCAATGCGCTTTGTAGCGCCCGGTGTTGCCTTGGTTGTACCAGGTATCGGGACAATCTCCCGACGGCCTGAAAAACCACAGCGCGTTGCTGGCAGGATTCTGCCGCTCCCCGCCTATGACGCGTTTGGCGAGCCGAATTTCCTTGTCCCTGGCCTTCTGATAGAAGTAGCTCTTCTGGACCGCCTCGTATCCTCCGGGACTCTGGTACACCATGTCCGGAATGGACCGTATATTGCGGAAATCGAGGCAATTGCCGAGTACC
Source organism: Paenibacillus sp. P22 (assembly GCF_000469945.2). Taxonomy (NCBI): domain Bacteria; kingdom Bacillati; phylum Bacillota; class Bacilli; order Caryophanales; family Paenibacillaceae; genus Paenibacillus; species Paenibacillus sp. P22. The sequence continues at coordinate 446 of NZ_CBRA020000253.1, forward strand.
CGGTTGACGCCGACGTTGCCCACCATCAGCATGCCGAGTTCGCCTTCGCCTTCTGCTTCCGCCCGCATCAGCCGGGCAAGCAGCTTGGTGTCCGCATCGTTGGTCTTGATGACAGCCATTATTCCTGTTCACGCTCCTTTTGCGGGAGCCTGCGGCCTGCTGTTGCTGCGGTGCCCTCCCGCCTGGGCTCCTGACCACACCTTACTGTATGCCGGGGACCGCGAGATGTGCCTGTTTTCGACTCGAAAATGAAAGCGGGGGCCAGCTCAGGGAGGCAAGACCCGGCAGCATTCGTCAACAAATAGTCTACATTGGCATGTCGAATTCATGAACTTGCCTTTCCTTACATTGTCACAAGCATTCATTTTCGGTATCATTAGTACCGTTGACTACTGAAGCCCTTAGGCGCAATGCGCTTTTGCGCTCCAAAAACAGGAGGCGCACGACTGTGTGGAAAGACTTGATTGCCCTTACCAAGCCAGGAATCGTACGCATGAACGCTTTCGCGGCTTTTGGCGGATTCTGGGTAGCTTCCCAGTGGAGCATCGACTGGCTGAAGCTTCTATGGATGCTGATCGGAACTTCTCTGACGATGGCTTCGGCCTGCGTCATTAACAATTACTGGGACCGCGAGCTCGACCTCAAGATGGAGCGGACCCGCAACCGCGCGCTGCCGACAGGCCGGCTGAAGCCGGGATTCGTCATTACTTACGGCATCATTCTCGGAATTGCCGGCCTTGCCGTGCTGTTTACCCTCGTGAACGTCCTTTCCGGCTGGCTGGGACTGCTGGGCTGGTTCGTCTATATCGTCATCTATACGATCTGGCTCAAGCGGAGCTCGACCTGGAGCACGTCCATCGGGGGCGTGTCCGGAGCGATGCCGCCGGTTATCGGCTATTGCGCCGTCACCGGGCAAGTGGATGCCGGGGCTTGGCTGCTCTTCGCCTTCCTCTTCCTCTGGCAGCCGGCCCACTTCTGGTCGCTGGCGATCCGCCGCGTAGAGGAGTACCGCGCAGCGGGCTATCCGCTGCTGCCGGTCGTGAAAGGCATCAAGCGGACCAAGCTGCAGATGATTCCTTATGTGCTGCTGCTCATTCCGACCGTAATCCTGCTCTACACGTATGGCTACACGGGCCAATGGTTCCTGTGGGTTTCCGGGCTGCTTACCGTCATCTGGTTCGCCCACACCTTGACAGGCATGCGCGCAAAAACCGAACAGGAGACCGAGAAATGGGCCAAGGTCAATTTCCTTATTTCCGTCAATTACCTGCTTGTCGTTTTCCTGCTCATGATCGCCAACACTTACAGAGAGCCTGGCGCGGCGTTCATTTCCAGCATCCTGCCTTGATGGTCTTACATGCCTGTCCGCCCGGACAGGCTTTACTTACATAAGAGGAGAGGTAAACGTTGCCATTCATCCGCAAGCATGCCTTCAAAATCGCCTTGTTCGCGCTTTGCGCCGCCATGGGCATCTATCTGCTCGTATCAAGCCGGGCCGACAGCACGCAGGCCGTCAATTTTCCGCAAAACAGCCCTGCGCCTGAGTTCACGCTTCAGAACGCTTTGGAAGACGGAAAGGAAGTCAAGCTCGCCGATTCGGACGGCAAAGTCCGCGTCGCTTATTTCTACTGGTCTCATTGCCCGGACGTCTGTCCCGCTACGACTTTCATTCTGTCCAAGGTTCAGGACAAGCTGAAGGAGGAAGGGCTGTTCGGCGACAAAGCGGAGCTGATGTCCATCACCTTCGATCCGGAGCGCGATACGCCTGAAGCCATCCGGACCTTCGCCTCCAAATTCCATGCCGACCCGGCGGGCTGGCTGTTCCTGCGCAATCCGGACGAAGCCGCCACCGCCAAGCTGGTCAAGGATTACGGCCTGTCCCTGCTTAAGGACGCCGACGGCAATTACAGCCATAACGACGTGTTCACGCTGATCGACAAAAAGGGCAATATCCGCAAATACATTACCGGCGGCATGGATCAATCGATGACGCCGGACCAAAAGGCGGATTCCATCGTGACAGCCGTCAAAAGCCTGCTGAAAAAATAAGCCTCTTCCGAGAGGCCGCTGGGTCTGTCATTCCTGCAAGAAATTGCAGGAATTTTTTTTTGGACCTGAAGGAAGGAGTGGCACGCATGGCATTGCTCGGCTCGATTCTGCTGCATAACATCATTCCGCTGTGCGTCATGATCCTGATCGGGGTCGTGCTGCAGCGGATTTTCGTGCTCGACATCCGCACGCTGTCGAAGCTGAACTTTTATCTCTTTTCTCCGGCCGTCATCTTCAAGCTTTTGTATACGACCGACATTCCGTTTTCGCTGATCGGCCAGGTGCTGCTGTTTTTCGGCGTATTCATGGCGTTCCAGTACGCGCTTGTGGAGATCGTCATCCGACTGAGGGGATTTCAGGGGGGCATGAAGGCGGCAATGCGCAACAGCGTGCTGTTCTACAACAGCGCCAATTACGGCATTCCGCTCAACCAGCTGGCTTTCGCTGCGAATCCGTTCACGCTGTCGATTCAGGTGCTCGTCATGATGATGCAGTCGCTGCTGCCGAACACATACGGCATCTACAGCGTCAATGCGCATAAAAGCAGCTTCCGCGACATCCGGCGCACGATTCTGTCGCAGCCGGTCATTTATGTGATTCCGCTCGCTTTTGCGCTGCGCGGCTTCGGCGTCGGCATTCCGGTCTATCTCGCGACGCCGCTCGATTATGTGGCGAATGCCTTTATCGGGACGGCTCTGCTGACGCTCGGCGTGCAGCTCGGGAGCATGAAGCGCGGCAGCGGCAAGGGGAAGACGGCGGATCTGGGGCTTTCCCTGGCGCTTCGCCTGGCGGCAGGCCCGGCGCTGGCCGCCTTGACGGTCTGGCTGCTTGGCATCGACGGCCTCGCGGCCAAGGCGCTTATCGTGAGCTCGGCGGTGCCGACTTCGCTCAGCAGCGTTCTGCTGGCGGTCGAATTCGACAACGAGCCGGAGTTTTCTTCGCAGGCGGTGCTGTTCTCGACGATATTGAGCATCGGCACGGTGACGGCGGTCATTGCTCTGCTTCAGATATAGCGGCCGCCAAAGCTTGAATGCTCCGTCCGCTGTGGCAAGCCCGCTGCGCTCAAGTGCTCAAGCCCGGCAAGCCCGCTGCGCTCAAGTGCTCAAGTCCGGCAAGTTCGCTGCGCTCAAGGCCGCTCGGCAAGCTGCCGCTCCTCCAATCGCTGTTGAACCCGTGTTCCTCTGAACTTGGCGGATACCGCGGTAGGAACCCGGCTTCAAAGGCGACCGCTGCCGCTTTTCCGGATGCGGCGGCCCGCCTTCGCTGGCTGGGCAGCGGGGCAGGAGAATGCTTGCCTGCGCTGGCTGGGCAGCGCGGCAAGGGAAAGCCGGCCGCACCGTGAGTCCGGCTTAAAGAGAGCAAAAGCATAGCTGCGCCAATGGCGAGCCCGCTGGCGATGCAGGCAAGGCTGCGCCGGCAGGCCGGCGCTGCTGCAAGGAGAAGCAAGACCTGCAGCCATAGCCAAGCTCCTTAGAGCCCGTCCTCTTTGGACCAGCGGGGCTCCGGTCCCGCATCGGGGAAAATAAGCTCGGACTCGAAGCCTGCCTTGAGAAGC
>NZ_CBRA020000254.1:0-13746 GCF_000469945.2 Paenibacillus sp. P22
TTTCTTTTTCTCAAACAAGAAGCCGTTATAACCATTTTCAACAACCTCATTATTGCCTATGACATTAGTAGCCACCAAGGGAAGACCAAAATTAAGAGCTTCCAATACCGAATAAGGCATTCCTTCATAAAGTGATGTAATTAAATAAATATTAAATGTTTGAACAAAATCTAATGGATTTTTTTGAAATCCAGTAAGTATTATCCTACCTTGGAGATTATGCTTATTGATCTCAGCTTCTATTTCGTTTCGCATACTGCCATCACCAACATAAACGAACTTGACGTTTTCAAACCTACTTACTATATCTTTAGCTATATAGAAAAATGTCCACGGATCCTTTTGAGGTTCTAACCTAGCTGTTGTGCCTACGATAAATGAACGATGGTCAGGCGTGATCTCCCTTTTCGTTTCCTTGATTCCGTTATAAATTAGTATAGACTTTTTAGGAGAAGTGACCTTATGATGAAGGGCAGTCTTTCTTTCCCCCTCTGAAACATTGATGGTCAAATCAGAAAACTTATCAAGTATCCTTTCAAAAAAACAAAAAAACCAACGCGTCGGCATGTCGCGCTCTCCCGCCTGCCGGACAGCCTCGGCGAGCTTGACGGGGAAGGACCGCTTCTGCTGATCTGCCGCAGCGGCGGACGCAGCGGCCGGGCATGTCAATACTTGCAGGCGCTCGGCTACGATGTCGTCAACGTGCAGGGCGGGATGCTGGCCTGGAACGGAAGCATCGTCCAAGGCGGATAGAAACCGATGAAAAAGGCCTTTCCCGGTCGCCGGGAAAGGCCTTTTTTTCTTTGGTATCATTCCTCTTCCGCAGCGGCTGCGCGATTGCGGCCTGCGGCCTTGGATTTGTACAGGGCCCTGTCCGCACGGGAAATCATCTCCTCGCGGCTCCAAGCTTCTCCGCGTTGGTTCGTGGAGCTACCGATGCTTGCGGTGACGCGGGGAGCGGCGAGAGACGTTTCATGAGGAATATCTGCGGCCTGGATGGCCTCCAGAATCGCATGCGCCATGCCGAGAGCTCCCGCTCGGTCGGCGTATGGAAGCAGGACGGCGAATTCCTCGCCTCCGTACCTTGCGGCGACACCTTTGCCGTCCTGGAGGCAGCCGTCGATCAGCTGGGCGACCTTCTTCAGGACAAGATCTCCCTTCTGATGGCCGTACCGGTCGTTGTACAGCTTGAAGAAATCGATATCCAGCAGCAGCAGCGAGAACGGATGCCCCTTGAGGCTGGATTCCTCGAGCATGCCTTCGAGCAGCTCGTCGAATCTGCGGCGGTTCGAGATGCCCGTCAGTCCGTCCAGGTTGGTGAGCTGCGTCAGCTGCTCGTTCATGGCGCGAAGCTCTTCCCGGGATTCGACCAGGTCCTTCTGCTGCTTGACGAGCCGGACATAGAGGCGGTTGACCTCGTAGATGATGGCGCAAATGAGGACGAAGGCGGACACGAGCGAGTTGAATCTGGACATGTACCAGCCGAACGTATACCTGGAGCCGGCGGGCAAGGAGACGACGATGTCCATCAGAAACGCCAGGAGGGCGACGCTCAGCCAGAGGCTGAGGACGGTTTTTCCTTTTTTCATCCCTACGAGCATGACCAGAGCGACGAAGTTCAGCCCGAGCATGAGCGGCTTGATGACAGCGTTCGTGAGATGATTGAACTTGTCCTGCTCCACGAGCACCGGCAGGCTGTCATGGGCTGATGTCGTTACGACAGCGGCGGCCGCGACGAGGATGAGAATGCCGCAGGTCAGCATGAAAGCCCACAGCGCATTGCGGCTGAATTCGACGGGCCGCTTCTCCCAGCGGTCGGCGAGCAGATAGGAGATGATGCCGGCAGGAAAGCCTGCATGCCAGCATACCCACAGCCAGGAAGAAGTCTGGGAACCGGCGGACAGCATTCCCTTTTCCGTGAAGACGCCGGGATAGGTCAGGATATAGGGAATCATGATGAGGGCCGTGAACAGGTACGTGCAGGCCAGAATAAGAATCGAGAGGTTGCCGATGGCCCTGTACTGGCTGTAGAGCAGATGGGCGGTGAGCAGGTCTCCGAACAGGAACCAGGCGATGAAGGCGGGCAGGAAGGGCTTGACGACCGACAAGGAGAGGTCGCCGAAGGGAAGTGCTGCCGCCGAGATGAGAAGCAGCAGCAAAGTCGCCGAAATCGCAGCCGCGTATTGTCTGCGGGTGGTGGCGATCGTCAGCACTTGATTGGAATAGGGAAGCTGTTCGTTCATTGTCTTACTCCTCGAGGCTCGCTCATCCGGGTTGAATGGGGGCGCGTATATGGACTTCTGCATGGAATTCGCAAGCAGAGCTAGAACCTATATCGGCAGCAGCCTCGCAAATACTGAATCGGAATGGAATGAAGGACCGGCGGCAGCCATATAGTTGATAGGGACGGTTCTATGAATCTAGCTATCGGCAAGGGAGGAGCGCCGGGATGAACGAATTAACGACGGCTGCGCTGGACCTCGGCATCCAGGGCATGAGCTGCACCGCCTGCGCGGCAAGGATCGAGCGGGCGCTGGCCAAGATGGAAGGAGTGACGGAAGCTTCCGTCAGCTATGCATCCCGGATGGCCTGGATCCGGTATGAGGCCGGCAGGCAGCAGCCGGATGCCATCAAAGAAAGAGTCCGCCAGCTTGGCTTCGCAACATCCGAGCCGGGCGACCGGACAAGCCATATGAAGGAAATGGCCGAATTGCGGAACCGCTCGGTGCTGTCGCTGCTGCTGTCCATTCCGCTCTTATGGGCGATGGTATCGCATTACAACTGGCTGGAAGGCGTTCCGGTTCCGGCGCTGGTGAGCCATGCATGGGTCCAGCTTGCTTTGGCGACCATCATCCAGCTATGGATCGGGCTTCCTTTTTACCTCAACGCCTGGAGCGCGCTCCGCGAACGGACGGCCAATATGGACGTTCTGGTCGTGATCGGGACGTCGTCGGCGTATCTGTACAGCCACTATATCGTCTTTAGCCAGGGAATCCATGGCGCTGCCAGCTCAGGCGGAGGGCATGGAGCCCTGCTGCCCGTTTACTTCGACACCGGGGCCATCGTCATTACGGCGGTGCTGTTGGGCAAATACATGGAATCCCGCTCCAGCGCCAGGGCGCTTCGCGAAAGCGACGGATATGCCAAGCTGGCCTCGCGGGACGTTACGGTCCAAAGAGCGGATGAAATCAGCCGCATTCCGGCCGAAAGCGTCCGCGACGGGGATATCGTGCTTGTCGGTCCCGGCGAATTGATTCCGGTGGACGGCATCGTAACCGGCGGCCAATCGGAAGCGGACGAGTCGCTGCTCACGGGGGAGAGCCGCCCGGTGCCCAAGCTTCCGGGAAGCCTCGTATGGGCAGGCACGTTCAATCGCGGCGATACGCTGCGGATCCGGACGGAGAAGACCGGAGAAGGCACGATGCTCAGCCGGATCGGCGCGCTGCTCCGCCAAGCCCAGGCAGCGAAGACGGGAATTCAGAAGAAGGTGGACGCCTGGTCGGCCCGGTTCGTTCCCGTCATGCTTCTGCTTGCCGCGCTCACGTTCGCAGGCTGGCTTCTCTCCGGAAGCAGCGACAGCCTGCGCAGCGCGATGCTGAGCTCGCTGTCGGTGCTGCTCGTAGCCTGTCCTTGCGCGCTTGGACTCGCGACGCCGATCTCTCTGGTCATCGCATCCGGCAAGCTGGCCCGCCAAGGGATCGTGCTGAAGGAGGCGGGAGCGCTGGAACGGCTGGCCCAGCTGGATACCGTCCTGCTGGACAAGACCGGCACGCTTACGGAAGGGCGTCCCGGCGTGACGGCCGTCCACGCTCCCGCTTCCGGATTCGGCCCGGCTGCCGTGCTGCGCCTGGCCGCCGCGGCAGAAGGAGACTCGCGGCATCCTTATGCCCTGTCCATCCGCGGGGAAGCGCGCAAGCGGGGGATCGTCATTCCGGCCGTGGAGCAGGCTCTCGAATGGCCCGGGTTCGGGGCGGCGGCGACATGTTCGGAAGGACGGGCCGCCATCGGGGGCAGGCAGCTCGCAGCGCAGGAGCGATGGAAGGGCATGGGGGGAAGCCGCCTCGTTCGCCCAGGCGCGCGAGGAGTCCGGAGAGACGGTGCTGTTCGTCTCGCTGGACGGCGCATGGCATCGGGGCCATCGCGCTCGGCGACCGGCTCCGTCCATCCTCGGCGCGTGCCGTCGAAGCGCTGCGGCAGGAAGGTCTGGAGCTGGTGCTCGCTACCGGAGACAGCCCCGGGTCCCGCCGCCGCCGCCGCGCGCGAAGCCGGCATCCGCAAGGTGAAGTCCGGCATGCTTCCGGAAGGCAAGCTGGAGCTGATCCGCTCGCTCCAGAAGCAGGGACGCGTCGTGGCCATGGCGGGCGACGGCTGGAACGATGCTCCGGCCTTGGCAGCCTCCGACGCTGGATTCGCCATGGGCGACGGCACGGACGCCGCTCTTGACGCCGGGCATATTACGCTGCTGAGGCCGAGTTTGACCGGCATTCGGGACGCCATCGGAGTCAGCCGGCTGACGGTGCGCAATATCCGGCAGAATCTGGCGTTCGCGTTTCTCTACAATGCCGTCATGGTCCCCGTGGCTGCGCTCGGCCTGCTGGAGCCGTGGATGGCCGGCGCCGCGATGGCGCTCAGCTCGGTGACCGTCGTCGCCAATTCGCTGCGGCTGTCTGGAGGCATCCGCCGGCTGCTGTCGAACCGCTGAGGCGGAGGAGGCCGATTGGACCCTGACTTTCAGGGGTAATATCATTCGGTTTGGAGCAGGTACGTCCGTCCAGCGATATACAACTCCCTTTTGGGAAGGAGGAAGCGGCATGGAAAAAGAGCACGAGGCGGGATATCTCATCTCCATCCAGACAGGCCGGCCGCAGCGTCTCGATTTCAAAGGGCGCTCGGTCTTATCCGCCATCAACAAGACGCCGCGCTCCGGCCCGGTGACGGTTCGCTTCCGCCAAGTCGACGGCGACTCCCAGGCGGAGCCTTCCGTCCACGGAGGTCCGGACAAGGCGGTGCTCATGTTCTCGGCCGACCGTTATCCGTATTGGGAAGAGAAGCTCGGAATCGAACGCAGGCCGGGACTGTTCGGAGAGAATTTGACCGTGGCCGGCCTGCATGAAGAAATCGTGTGCATCGGGGACAAGCTGCGCATCGGAGCCGCCCTGCTGGAGGTGACGGAGCCCCGCCAGCCCTGCTACAAGCTGGGAGCGTGGCTGAAGCAGCCCAAGCTTCCTCTATGGGTGAAGGAAACCGGGTATGGGGGGTATTACCTGCGGGTGCTGGAAGAAGGCGCGGTCGAGGCCGGCAACGCGGTCGAGCTGCAGCGGCATCCGTTGCAGGTGACGGTGAAGGAAGCGTTCGATGTTTTCTACGACCGTTCTCCGGACTGGAGCGCCAAGGCGGAGCGGGTGCTTGCCGTGGAAGCTCTCGGATCGGATTGGCGGCAGGCTCTGCGGAAGCGGTTTGAAAAAGGGGCTGTCGTCCTGCCTGTGGAGCTTCCGGAGCAGGCTTAGCGAACGATTCGCCGCATGGTTGGTTCCTTCATCCTTATGCAGAGTCATGAGACCGCAAGTACAGTTACGGAATTGCAATCAGCCGCAAGTCCTCCTCGCGCACGACAACAGGCGCCGCGGGGACATGCTCCAGGCGGAAGGCCGGCGCCAGCTCGCGGGCAGCGACGGCTTCCGGGCGGTCAAGCAGGCCGCTCCAGTAGGCGAGCAGGCCAACGGCCGCTTCCGGCCGGGCGCCCGTTTCCCGGATGGCGGACAGGGAGATGCCGCCATGGCGCTTGGCCAGCCGCTTGCCGTCCGGTCCCATCAGCAGCGGAACATGGGCGAACCGGGGAGGGGCGAAGCCGAGCGCTTCATAGAGCAGCAGCTGGCGGGGAGTGGAGTCCAGCAGATCGCTGCCGCGCAGCACATCCGTCACGCCCATCAGGGCATCGTCCACCGTTACGGCCAGCTGGTAGCTGAAGATGCCGTCCGCCCGCCGGACGACAAAGTCGCCTCCTGCGCCCGGCGCCGTATGCTGATGTCCGGCGGCCAAGTCGTCGAAGGATACGACACGCGCAGAATCGACGGCCAGCCGCAGCGAGGGCTCTTTGGCCTTGCCGCGCTCCTGCCTCTCCGTCTCGCCAAGATGCCTGCATGTTCCCGGATAGGCGGGGCCTTCCGACGAGAGGCCATGAGGGGCGCTGGCGACGGCGGCGAGCTCCGCGCGGCTGCAAAAGCAAGGGTAGAGCCTTCCCTGAGCCGCCAGCCTGTCCAGAGCTTCCCGATAGAGAGGAAGCCGCTCGCTCTGCGTGTACGGGCCGCGGGCGCCGCCGATGTCCGGGCCTTCGTCCCAGTCGATGCCGAGCCAGCGCAGATCCGCGAGCGCTGCTTCCGCGTATTCGGATCTGGAGCGGGGGCCGTCGATATCCTCCATCCGCAGGATGAACGTTCCTCCTGCGGCTCTTATTTGCAGCCATGCCAGGAGCGCGGTCCTTGCATTGCCAAGATGCATGAGTCCCGACGGGGTCGGAGCGAATCTTCCGATTGTGACAGCCATATCTTTCACTTCTCCTTGCCTTGATGGCTTGTGCCGTCAATTAAGGCGGCCAATTCCGATTATGCTTGGTATAATAGCATTAGCTGCGGAGGCCGCACAAATGGTAAGGAATGAAATCCGCCGTGCAAGAAAAGGGAGATAGGGAGCATAGTCTCGCGTACATAGGGAATCAGGACAATGCCATTCATAGAAACATTCATTCTTAGCCGTAACGGCCTGGGGGCGATCAGGCGGACAAGGCGGGAATGCCGGAGGGGGAAGCGGGAACAATGACCGATAAGAGCGCAGATCCTAACAGCCTGCCTGAGGCGGGAACGGACAGCGAGCTCCGCAGCTTGACGATGCAGCTGGAGGAAGCGGAGCGCGCCGAAGCCATGCTGGCCTTCAACGAGAGGCGCAGGGACAAGCTGCGCCAGGATATTTTCGCTATGGAGCGCAAGATTTTCGAACTGGAGGATGTCAGCCGCAAAGAGCATGAGGATGTGGAGCAGCTGTCCCGCCTTGGCTGGAGCGCGTTATGGCTGAAGCTGACGGGAGGGCTTGAAGAGCAGCTGGAGCTGGAGCGGCAGGAGGCGGACGAGGCCCTGTTCCGCTTGAAGGAAGCGAAGGAGCAGCTGGACAGGTTGCAAACAGAGCTTTCGGAAGTCGGCGTAAGGCTGGCGGAGCACATCGGCCCAACCCGCATGCTTCCCGTCCTGAAGCAAAAGAAGGAGGAGCTGGTCCGGCTGCGCCTGCCGCAGGTCAAGGAGGAGCTGGACAGGCTGGATGCGGAGCTGGCCGGGAAAACGAGCCTGCTGGCGGAGCTTCGGGAAGCCTGTTCGGCCTGCTCCGATCTGAACGGCAAGCTGGGGCAGGCGCTCTCGAGCCTCGAGTCGGCTTCCAACTGGGGCACCTATGATATGCTTGGAGGAGGCATGATATCCACGCATATCAAGCATCGGAGGATGGACGAAGCCCAGGAAGCGCTCGGGGCGGCCCGCAGCGCGGCCAGAAGGCTGGAATCCGAGCTGAAGGATCTCGGGCGCGAAGAAGCGTACCGAATTCCGGTCGGCAGCGGCGCCAGGCTGGGCGATTATTTGCTGGACGGATTTCTGATGGACTGGTTCGTGCAGAGCAAATTTGCGGCTTCCAGGGAAAGTACCCGCGAGCTGCTCGGCGAAACCCGCGCCCTGTACCGTTCGCTTGACGGGGACCGGACTCGTCAGGAGTCGGAACTGTCCGCTCTGCAGCGGAAACGGGAACGGCTGATCCTGGAGGCCGGCCGGGGATAGACGGCAGCCGTGACCGGAGACGGAGGCATCGATCCCGAAGCGGGATTCGCATAGAAAGGAATACAGAGATGATTCGAGTCATGGCGATGGATGTCGCAAAAAAATTGCATAAGAATATCGGCCTGAACGACCTTGACGCGATGGAGGCCGTCTGGTACTGGGTGGACATGGACCGGCCGAACGCGGAGGAGATTTCCTTGCTGGACGAACGCTTCCACTTCCACCCTCTGGCGATCGAGGATTGCCTCCACCTGCTGCAAAGGCCCAAAGTGGACCACTACGAGGATGTCCACTTTTTTGTCATGCATGCGCTGATTCCGGAGACGCTGCATGTCGATGAGGTGAATCTGTTTCTCGGATCGAACTTTGCGGTGACCTTCCATTTCGCCCAGTCGCAGGAAGTCGACGAGGCATGGGAGACGCTCGCCGTACATCCGAAGCATCCCGGAAAAGGCCATCTGATGGCAGCCTACAGCGTGACGGACAAGCTGGTCGACCGTTATTTTCCCGCCGTATACGGCATTGAAGACCAGCTGCTTGACGCCGATCTCAACAGCTCCGGCTACTTGAAGCAATCCGGCATGGACGAGATTTTCACGATACGGGCCAAGCTGCTGAAGCTGCGCAAGACGATCGTGCCGATGAGGGACCTGCTCTACCGCCTCACCTCCACGGAAGCTCTCCCGAGCTTCAAGGACTTCAAAGCGTTCTATCTGGATATCTACGACCATCTGCTGAAGCAGGCCGAGACGCTGGAAGCCTGCCGCGAGATGACGGCCGATCTGCGCGACAGCTTCATGAGCTACAACTCCAACCGCATGAACGGGATCATGAAGACGCTCACGGTCATCACGACGATCTTCATGCCGCTGACCTTCATCGCGGGAGTGTACGGGATGAATTTCATCAACATGCCGGAGCTCGAAACCAGGGTGGGCTATTTCGTCGTGCTTGGAGCGATGGGGCTGATCGCCCTCTGCATGTTCGCCTGGTTCAAGCGCAAGGGCTGGTTCGACTGAATCCGGCTGCAGAACCGATTCGGCTCATTCCGCGGGAAAGAAGCATCCTCATAGGGAGACGTTGTTGCTGAAAAGGCCAGATTTGCAAGCTGTTGTTCAGACAAAAGGCTTCTTTCCCCTACGGAAAGGAGCCTGTTTCATTTTCCTCCCCTTTTCTCCCGCATCCGGTATGATAATGGAAGTAGAAAATAAAGGGAACTTATCCTTTCCTTTCTCGTCCACTTACCGAGGTGAACCCATTGGATTTCGATTATTTGCAATACACGGCGGCGGATTACGACCGCGGCTCCGTCCTCGATCAGCTCATGAAGGCCTACGGCAGGGACGTATGGAATTTCGCTCTCATGCTGACGAGGAACCGGGATTCGGCAGACGATATCGCTCAAGACGTCTTTCTCAAAGTGTACGAGAAGCTTCCCGAATTCAGGGGACAGAGCTCGGTCAAGACGTGGATTCTGACGATTACCCGGCATGCGGCGCTCGACCAGCTGCGCTCCTCCTGGGTCCGCAGGGTCATGCTGCTGGAGTTTCTGCCAGGCGGCCATCATCCATCGGCGGAAAAGGAGCTTTTCAAGCGGCTGCAAAACGAGGAAGTATGGCTGGCGGTGCTCGCTCTTCCGCTGAAGCTGCGGGAGGTGCTGCTTCTGACCTGCCATTACGGCATGTCCATGGAAGAAACGGCGGGGCTGCTCGGAGTCGCCAAAGGAACCGTCAAATCACGGCTTCACCGGGCGCGGGCGGCCATGAACCGCAAAGTAACGGCAAGCGAAGCTCTGAATGTGGGGGGCGAGTGGATATGAACGAATGGGAGAAGCGGCTGTCCGGCTCCTTGCCGGTCGCGAACGGGTTCACCTCGGAACTTGAGCGCAAAGTGAGGGAGCGGGTCGCGATGGAGAAAAAGAAGAGCAGGAAGGTCTGGCTGAGGGTGCTGCCGCTGGCGGCTGCGGCTGTGCTCATGGTCGGCTTGTGGAGATTCGGAGAGTCCCGGCAGCCGCTGCAAGCGGAGGGGATCGGCGCGCTGTCGGGCGACGCCTTCGGGGACAAGGAGTTTACCTTGAAGGTGTTTGGCGGCGGCAGCATGAATTCGGAAACGCTGAAGCGCCAATTCATCATCCGGCATCCATCGGTTGACATAAGCATGAGCGGTCAGTGGGACGGCAAGGGCAGGAGCTTGGCAGACTACCGGAACGCCCTTGATAGAGGAGAGGATGTGCTGGTCGTTCCGACCGCCATTTACAGGGAACTGGCTGCGGAAGGGAGAGTGGTCCCTTTGGAGCCCTATATCCTCAAAGACAAGCTTGATCTGAGCGATATGCACGCGCCTGTGCTGGACGCTCTGAAGGCCATCGGAGGCGGAGAGCTTCAAGGGCTGGCGGGGGAATTCAGCTCCAGCGCGCTGTTCGTCAATCCGGAGCTGTTCGCCAAGAACGGAGTGGAGCTTCCAAGGGAAGGAGCGACGGTGCAGGAAATTCTCGACATCGCCAAGCGTTTCGAGGGGACCGGGACGACGGGACTCGTCACGGAATCGAGGGATAGCGGCAATCCGGCCGAGACGGCGCTGAGGCTTGGTCAGGCAAGCGGCCTTCAGCTCTATGGAGGCGATCCCATGCTCCAGACCTCATACTCGGCTTTGTCCGGCAAAGGGTGGATCACGCTGTTCGACCAGGTTGCAGAGGGCTTCCGCGAAGGATGGATCGCTCCTTCTCCGGATTTGGATTTTAGCGGCAGGAAAGGCATTCCGATGAGCGAGGTCGTGCAGAACGACTTGTTCGGCGGCGGGAAAGCGGCGATGCGGTTCGGCGATACGTCCTTCTATAGGGAGCTCGCTTCAACGGAGGCCGAGCGCCCTGCCGTTGCCGGGAACAAGAGCGAACCTGTCAAACGGAACTGGAAAACCGTTTCCTATGAACTCCATATCAACGCCGTCAACGCGTCCGACCTGCTGGACATGAGCCAGATCTACGTCATTAATGCCAAAAGCGTGAACAAGGACGCCGCTTGGGAGCTGGTGAAGGCGGCGGTGTTCTTGTCCAAAACGGATAAGGATGCCGACAATCGGATGGACTTGCCGGTATTCGAGGAAGCGATGAAGACTCAGCCGGAGGAACGCTGGAGGGCGTTTTATATGGAGAGCGGTTCAAAAAAGCTGAACGAGAACAGTCTGCCTATTTACGAAGGCGCCGACTACCTGGCATTCTATCGGCCGAGGACGGGCAGCAGATGAAGCGCTGGGCAAAGGGCGAGCTTTCCTCCGAGGACGCGCTGGGACTGATTGATAACGTACTCGCGAGGAATCTGCTGGCTCTGGAAAAGAATTTGTTCAGGGAGGGGATCGCGCGTGGCAAGGACTAAACGCTTTTTAGCGGTCCCTTCCTTGATTGCCGCTTTGATCGGCTCCAGCGTCATAGCTGGATGCAGCTCCACTGCAGGCTTGTCGACATCCCAGAGCATCAAAATCGTCGCCGACAGCAAAAGTCAATTCGACACGATGTACCGCGATTACATCGAAGCGGCGTATCCGGGCCTGTCTATCGAGCTGGTGGAGATGAACCCCGATTACACGCGGTCCGTAACGCCCGAGATGTACGAACAGGTCGTGAAGGAGCAGAAGCCGGATCTTCTCCTCATATGGGATCACTTTTATTCCCAGCTGGGCGACAAGCAGCTGCTGGAGGATCTGGCTCCCTACATGAAAGCGTCCGGCCTCCGCAAGGAAGACCTGTACGACGGAATGCCCGAGATGCTGAGCGCGAAGGGAGGCGGCAAGCTGCTTGGACTCTCGCCGGATGTTACATTCAGCGTTCTTCGCTACAACAAGGAGCTGTTCGCAAAGGCAGGAGTCGAATCCCCTCGGGACGGAATGAGCATCGAAGAGGTGTACGAGCTGGCTGGCCGCTTCAATGGCATGAAATCCGGGGGCAAGACAGTGAGCGGCTTGCACATGGGAATCTTTAATACGCCTTCCAGTCTGGTCGGCTCTTACCTTCAAAGCGAAGGCATGTCCGATATAAGCGCGGATGGTACCAGGCTGTTATGGAATGCTCCCGAGCTGGCCTTGGTCCTCGACAAGATCGTCCAGCTGTACCGAAGCGGATCCTTCGCTCTCGAGGAAGACCGGTCCAAGGTCGTGAACGGGGTCAAGGTGTACGATAAGGAAGCGGTCGAGGCGGGAGAGCATTTCGCCAAAGGGCTGGCGGCGATGACCTTCGAAAATTACGGCGGCCAGAAATACGGCTTTGAGACCGGAGAGGTGACGCCGCCGGTGTTGTCCAGGGACCGGAGCCGCAGCACTTTCATCAGCACCGGCCAAATCATGTCGATACCGCGAACGTCCGACCACAAGAAGGCGGCATGGGCTATCATCCGGCTCATGCTCAGCGAGCATATTGCCAAGGCCAAAATCAAGCTGGGGTACCCGCCGGTCCCGATCTCCTCCTATCCCGGCTTAAAGGGCGATTCGATGTTGGACAAGCTGTTCGAGCTGAAGCCTTACATTTACCCGCAGGCCGCATCTCTTCCGAAAGGCTGGGATTCTACCAGCATGCTGGATTTTGACGATGCCTATGCAGAGCTGAAAAACAAAGAAATCACCGCCGCTGTACAGGGCAGCCAGACCGCTTCGCAGGCAGCGGCGAACATCCAGAAACGAGGACAAGAGCTGTTGGACAATGCGTTGGCAAAAGTTGAAAATTGAGCGGCACACGCTGTGGCGAGCGAACGGGTACGGCGATCTCGAAGTTTAAAAATGGTTAAGCCAGGGTGTTTTGAATGTTTGAATTCTTGAATACTTAAAGAAGCCTTGATATCTTGATATCTTGATGTCTTGATGTCTTGATGCGTTTATGTCTTGATGTTCTGAAAGTCTGAAAGTCTGAAAGTTGAAAGTCTTGAACTTGGAGCCGTCCCGCTGGGGGCGGCTTTTCCGGTCGTCATAACGAAGCTCTTAATCATTGATTGGAATCGCTGCGGCATGTGCGGCGAACGGTAGGATTTCTTGACATCCGCAAAATGCTCGGTTTACAGGAGCAGCCGCGTATCGCGGAGAGAAGTTCGAGCCGGCTGCTTGGCGCCGAAGGCGCCGGTTGTGGTAGAGTAGAGTCCGTACATCGATAGAAACCGGAGGGAATGCCATGGCAGAGGTGGATAGACTGCCCATAGACGAAGTCATGCCGGAGCTGCTGGAGGCGCTGGATTCCGGCACGCGTGCCGTGCTGGTCGCCCAGCCGGGAGCGGGCAAGACGACCCGCGTTCCGCTCGCCTTGCTGAAGAGCGGCTGGCTGGAAGGGCGCAAGCTTCTCATGCTGGAGCCGCGCAGGCTGGCTGCCCGCTCGGCTGCGGCGTACATGGCGCGCTCGCTCGGAGAGAGCGCGGGGGAGACGGTCGGCTACCGGGTCAGGCTGGAGACGAAGGTCGGTCCAGGCACGCGAATCGAGGTCGTGACGGAAGGCGTGCTGACGCGCATGCTGCAGGAGGATCCGGCTCTCGAGGCTTACGGGGCCGTCATCTTCGACGAGTTCCATGAGCGGCATCTCAGCAGCGATCTCGGTCTTGCTCTATGCCTGCAATCGGCTTCCCTGCTGAGGGAAGATCTGAGGCTGCTCGTCATGTCGGCGACGCTTGCGGCAGGGAAGGTGTCGGAGCTTCTGGGAGGGGCGCCGGTCATTCTCAGCGAAGGGCGGCAATATCCGGTCGAGACGTTCTACCGGCCGCGAGGAAGCGGCTCCAGGCTGGAGCAGGATGCTGCCGCAGCCGTCCTGGAGGCATTGCGTAAGCAGGAAGGCGACGTGCTCGTCTTCCTGCCGGGCATGGCCGAGATCCGGCGGACGGGAGATGCGCTGCGGCGGCTCGGTCTGCCTGACGGCACGGCGCTTCGCCAGCTGCATGGGAGCATGCCGCTGCGCGAGCAGGACGAG
>NZ_CBRA020000255.1:0-20373 GCF_000469945.2 Paenibacillus sp. P22
CGAGAACGTCAAGCTGCTCGGCACGCAGCTGTCGGCCATCGAGAAGGCCGAGGACCGCGACCTGTTCCGCGACCTGATGCGCGAGCTGGAGCAGCCGGTGCCGGAGAGCGTCATCGTCACGACGGTCGAGGAGGCGGTCGACTTCGCGAACTCGATCGGCTATCCGATCATCGTGCGTCCGGCCTACACGCTCGGCGGCACGGGCGGCGGCATCTGCGCCACCGAAGAGGAGCTGCTCGAGACGGTATCGTCCGGCATCCGCTACAGCCCGATCGGCCAGTGCCTGATCGAGAAATCGATCGCCGGCATGAAGGAAGTCGAGTACGAGGTCATGCGCGACGCCAACGACAACTGCATCGTCGTCTGCAACATGGAGAACTTCGATCCGGTCGGCGTGCATACGGGCGATTCCATCGTCGTAGCGCCGAGCCAGACGCTGTCGGACCGCGAGTACCAGATGCTGCGCTCCGCGTCGCTCAAGATCATCCGCGCCCTGAACATCGAGGGCGGCTGCAACGTGCAGTTCGCGCTGGATCCGTTCAGCTTCCAATACTACGTCATCGAGGTCAACCCGCGCGTCAGCCGCTCCTCGGCGCTCGCCTCCAAGGCGACCGGCTATCCGATCGCCAAGATGGCGGCGAAGATCGCCGTCGGCTATACGCTGGACGAGATCGTCAACCCGGTAACGGGACAAACCTACGCCTGCTTCGAGCCGACGCTCGACTACATCGTGTCCAAAATTCCGCGCTGGCCGTTCGACAAGTTCACCGGCGCCAACCGGAAGCTCGGCACGCAGATGAAAGCGACAGGCGAAGTCATGGCGATCGGCCGCACGTTCGAGGAATCGATGCACAAGGCGATCCGCTCGCTTGAGATCGGCGCTCATCGCTTCCACCTGAAGGACGCGGCCGGCTTGTCCGACGAAGTGCTCCGCACCCGCCTGGCCAAACCCGACGACGAGCGCATGTTCCTCATCGCCGAAGCGTTCCGCCGCGGCTGGACGCTCTCCGACATCCAGGACATCACGAAGGTCGACTGGTGGTTCCTCGACAAGATCGAAGGCATCGTCGCCTTCGAGGACGAGCTTCGCCGCGCGCCCGGCCTGACCAAGGAGCTGCTGTACCAGGCGAAGCGCAAGGGCTTCTCCGACCGCTCGATCGCCGAGATCCGCCGCGAGGGCAGCCAGGCGACGATGACGACGGAAGCGGAAATCCGCTCCTTCCGCCACGAGCAGCAGCTGCGCCCGGTATACAAGATGGTCGATACCTGCGCCGCCGAGTTCGAAGCGACGACCCCGTACTACTACTCCACGTACGAGGTGGAGAACGAAGTGCTGGAGACGGACAAGGAGAAGGTGCTCGTGCTCGGCTCCGGCCCGATCCGCATCGGCCAGGGCATCGAGTTCGACTACTCCACCGTGCATGCGGTGTGGGCGATTCAAAAGGCCGGCTATGAAGCCGTCATCATCAACAACAACCCGGAGACGGTATCGACCGACTTCAGCACTTCGGACCGGCTGTATTTCGAGCCGCTGTTCTTCGAGGACGTCATGAACGTCATCGAGCAGGAGAAGCCGATCGGCGTCATCGTGCAGTTCGGCGGCCAGACGGCGATCAACCTGGCGGCTCCGCTGGCTGCGGCCGGCGTCCGGATTCTCGGCTCCAGCCTGGAGAGCATCGATACCGCGGAGGACCGCAAGAAGTTCGAAGCGCTTCTCCGCAGCCTGGACATCGCACAGCCGGAAGGCAGCACGGTGACCAACCTCGAGGAGGCTGTCGTAACGGCTGGCCGCCTCGGCTATCCGGTGCTGGTCCGTCCTTCCTACGTGCTCGGCGGACGCGCGATGGAAATCGTCTACTCCGACGAGGAGCTGGTCGGCTATATGGCGGAAGCGGTGAAGATCAATCCGGAGCATCCGGTGCTGATCGACCGCTACATGCTCGGCAAGGAAGCCGAGGTCGACGCGATCTGCGACGGCGAGACGGTCGTCATTCCCGGCATCATGGAGCATGTGGAGCGCGCAGGCGTCCACTCCGGCGACTCCATCGCGGTCTATCCGCCGCAGTCGCTGTCCGCGGAGATCAAGCAGCAGATCGTCGACATTACGATCTCGATCGCCAAGGCGCTCAAAGTCGTGGGCCTCGTCAACATCCAGTTCGTCATCCATAACGACAAAGCCTATGTCATCGAAGTCAATCCGCGTTCCTCGCGCACGGTTCCGTTCCTCAGCAAGGTGACCAACCTGCCGATGGCGAATCTCGCGACGCGCGCCATTCTCGGCACGAAGCTGGCCGAGCTCGGCCATGTCGACGGCCTCTGGCCGGAGGACAGCTTCGTCTCCGTCAAGGTGCCGGTATTCAGCTTCGCCAAGCTGCGCCGCGTCGACCCGACGCTGACGCCGGAGATGAAGTCGACCGGCGAGGTCATGGGCCGCGACGAGCAGTATGCGAAGGCTCTGTACAAAGGCCTCATCGGCGCGGGCATGAAGATTCCGCTGCAAGGATCGATCATCGCCACCGTCGCCGACAAGGACAAGGAAGAAGCGATCGATCTGCTGAAGGGCTTCTACGCCATCGGCTACAAGATCATCGCGACCGGCGGCACGGCCGAGTCTCTGGAGAAAGCGGGCATCATCGTCGAGCATGTGAACAAGCTGAGCGAGGGATCTCCGAACATCCTCGACCTCATCCGCAGCGGCAAGGCGCAGTTCGTCTTCAATACGCTCACCAAAGGCAAGACGCCGGAGCGCGACGGCTTCCGCATCCGCCGCGAGGCGGTCGAGAACGGCGTCGTCTGCATGACGTCGCTCGATACGGTCCGCGCGCTGCTGAAGATGCTGGAGACGATCAACTTCAGCTCCAATCCGATGCCGGTGCTGCAATAATTCCATGATGCACGGCCAGCCTCGCGGCTTGTCGCCGGAACGCCTCCTGCGGAGGATCCGGCGCCGATTCGCGGAGCATGGCCGTTCTCTATGCCCATAAATTACGTTGAGGAGGAGTACCATGAGCGTACAGACGTTGAGCCGCGAGCAGGCGGCGGGCAAGGTAATGGTCGCGATGGATTATCCGGACGCGGCTTCGGCCGAGAAGCTGCTGGCGGCGCTTGAAGGCATTCCTTGTTATATGAAAGTAGGCATGCAGCTGTTCTATGCGGCGGGTCCGGGCTTCGTCCGCAGCCTGAAGCAGCGGGGGTATAAAGTGTTCCTGGACGTAAAAATGCATGACATTCCGAACACGGTCAAAGGCGGAGCGAAAAGCGTCACCCGCCTCGGGGTCGACATGTTCAACGTCCATGCGGCCGGCGGCCGCGACATGATGGAGGCGGCGATGGACGGAGTGGACGAGGCGCTGGATGCCGACTCCACGCTGGCCCGCCCGACGGTCATCGCCGTGACGCAGCTGACCAGCACGAGCCTGGAGATGCTCAACGACGAGATCGGCATCCTCGGAACGATGGAGGAGGCGGTCAAGCGCTACGCGCTGCTGGCCATCGCTTCCGGCCTCGACGGAGTCGTCGCCTCGCCGCATGAAGTAACGCTGGTCAAGGACTTTTGCGGGCCGACATTCCAGACGGTGGCGCCGGGCATCCGTCCGGCCGGCGCCGATATCGGCGACCAGAGCCGCGTCATGACTCCGTCTGAAGCGCTTCAAGCCGGAACCGATTATATGGTCATCGGACGTCCGATCACGAAGGCCGCAGATCCGCGCGCCGCCATCGAATCCATTATCGAGGAGCTGATCAAGCCATGAGCACGATCCAACTGGAAAGCCTTCCGCGGGAAATCGCCGCCAAGCTGCTGGAGATCGGAGCGGTCGCGCTTCGTCCCGAGGAGCCGTTCACCTGGACATCGGGACTGAAATCCCCGATCTACTGCGACAACCGCCTGACGATGTCCTATCCGGAGATTCGCGAGCTGATCGCCGAGGGCTTCGCCGCTGTCATCCGTCAGAACTACCCCGATGCGGACGCGATCGCAGGCACCGCAACGGCCGGCATCCCGCATGCGGCCTGGGTAGCGCAGAAGCTGAACCTGCCGATGTCCTACATCCGCGACAAGGCCAAGGGGCATGGCAAGCAGAATCTGATCGAAGGCCGGATCGCCGAGGGCCAGAAGGTCGTCGTCATCGAGGACCTGATCTCGACCGGCGGCAGCTCGCTCAAGGCCGCGCAAGCGGTTCGCGAAGCCGGAGCGGAAGTGCTGGCTGTCCTGGCCATCTTCACGTACCAGTTCAAGCAGGCATCCGATGCCTTCGCCGAGGCTTCCGTGCCGCTGGCGACGCTGAGCAGCTATTCGGCGCTCATCGACGTTGCCGCCGAACGCGGCGTCGTGGAGAGCGGGCAGATCGATTCGCTCAAGGCTTGGCGCGAGGACCCGCAAGGGTACGGGAAGTAAGAGCACATTTTGACGCCAACCAATCTGGCCGGCTCCGCGAACAAGCGGGGCCGGCTTTTTTATCCGTCGAGTTAAGCCTAAAGGGCTGGCCCCATCCAACTAAAGTCGGCATAAAAAATCCGAATAAGGAAGACATTCCCAGACGTCTCTGCTAAACTGCGTGAAGGGGGTGGCAGAGCGAAATGAATACCAGAAACCGGCTTCTAGCCGGAATCATCGCGGTCCTGATCGCCGGAAGCTGGATCGGCAACGTCCTTTATTATCGGAGCGGCCAGCTGCGGGAGCCGCTGTTCATGAATCATGAAATCATGACGACCACGCAGGGAAGCATAATCGATCTCTACTATTTGGAGAACAAGAGTACAGGCAAAAAAGTGACGGCCATCCAAATCGAAGCGCTGCCGTCGCTCCGGTTTGAATTGACCGAGTGGCAGAGCTTTTCCCATCAGAAATTCATGCATGCCTTCGGCTATGCCGAAAGCGATCTGCAACCCGGCAAGTATACAGAGGCGACCGTCTATTACAATGAAGGGCCTCCGAAGAAAGTGCCGATCGGCATCATCGAAGTAGAGGATGGGGAGGGAGACGGGAACGGGGCGCTGAATTTCTACTCTTCGGGCGGAGGCAGCGACGGCTCCGGATTCATAAGCGGACGCTTGAGAAGGGATAGCGTGGTTGAGGAGGTCTCGACCAGCATCGGCGACAACTACAAGCCGCTGCTGACCTATGAGCTGAAAGCGACGATGCCGGGCGCAGGCGAGCTCGTTCCGATCCAGCTGCCGGAGCGGGTCCCGCAAGGCGCATCGCTGCGAGTGGACTATCAGTGGCATGAGCAGGACCCGGCCGCCGGAATCCCGACCGTGTTCAGGCCGTGGATGACGATCCGGTCGCAAGCTTCGGACGGAACGGAGCGGATCGATAAGAACCTGATCCAGTTCAATCTGTATCTGACCGAAGCCCAGGTACGCGCCCTCGTTAAAAGGGAGGCGAATCCATGATCGACGCCAGATTGATGGCTCCGCTGCGCCGTCTCGGCTGGGGACTTACGCTCATCTTTATCGATATCCGGTTCGGAACCATTGATATTCTGCCTGACTTCATCGGCTGCCTGATGGCGGCTTCCGCGCTCGGGACTCTCGCTTCGAGCCATAAATCGTTCGGCAAAGCAAGGGCGGCAGCCTATATTCAGGCTCTCTTGTCGCTGCCGGATCTGGTCCTGAAATCGGATACGCTGACTGGCTTCGCTTCGGTACCGCTCGGCATGCATCTGTACGGCCAAGGCTTGACGCTGCTGCATACGCTTATGGCGTATTGGCTGTTCCAGGGCTTTCTGGCGCTGGCGAAGGAAGCCGGAGCTGTCGAGCTTGCGGGAACCATTGCCGGACGCGGCAAGCTCTATCTGGCTTGCAGCGTCCTGCAGCTCTTGGCATACCCGTATCTGCTGAACTTCAACGATCAGGGCTGGATGGTTGCATTCGGCGCTTTTGTCGTCTTTTTGCTCCTGCTGGAACTGCTGCTGCTGCGGATTCCGTTCCGGCTGGCCAAGCTGCCGCCTAGGGAAGAGGAAGAGAAGGGGAGGATCATCGATTGGAAAGCATGAGATCAATAAAACGCTTGATGCGGGGAGAGCCGCTTCCTCTGGAGCTGCTGCTGCTAGCCGATCCCGCACGGGATCTCGTCGAGGAATATGCCGGGCGCGGGGAATGCTGGGTGCTGGAAGATGAAGAAGCGCATGCCGCCATCGGGGTGTACGTCCTGATCCGTACCCGTCCGGCAACGGCTGAGCTCGTGAACGTGGCCGTCTCCGAGTCCCATCAGGGACGCGGCATCGGCAAGAAGCTCGTGCTTCATGCCGTCGAACGCGCTCGTGAGATCGGCATGGCGACGATCGAGGTGGGCACGGGCAGCACGGGCATTGGCCAGATCGCGCTGTACCAGAAATGCGGGTTCCGGATAACCGGGGTGGACCGCAATTTTTTCATCCGGCATTATGAGGAGGAAATCATCGAGAACGGAATGATTCTGCGCGACATGCTCCGGTTTTCGATGGATTTGTAGACCTTATTCGTGTCGAATAATGATTGTTTATATTTCAATAGACATTTCTCCTATCAGCGTCGATAATAGACGGGGAGTTTCTAGAGATAGAGGTACAATCGACCTAAGTTGGGGGATATGAACATGACAAACAAATTCAAACGAACGGCCGGGATATTGCTGGCATCCGCGGCGCTTGCGACCGGGGCAGCAGGCTTAGCGCCGGCAGCCTCGGCAGCGAAAGCTCCCATCAGCGTAACCTTGGACGGAGCTTTGCAGAAATACGATCAGTCGCCGATCCTGCTGGAAGGCTCCACGATGGTGCCTTTGAGAGGCATTTTCGAGGGACTGGGAGCGAAGCTGTCGGTTTCGGGCAAAAAAATTACGGCGGTCAAGGGCCGCAAAACCGTCGTTCTGACAATCGGCGAAAAGACGGCGGTTATCAACGGCCAAAAAGTCACGCTGGCCCAGCGCTCCGTCGTGCTGAAGGGGCGGACGCTCGTTCCTCTGCGCTTCGTCGGCGAAGCGCTTGGAGCGCATGTCAGCTGGAACGCCTCCAAGTCGCTCGTGACGATTACGAGCCAGACGCCGGAGGAGCTTCAGCTCGAGCTGGACGGATACGCCAACGGCTACGTCTTCAAGCAGGATATCGCCGGTCTCAAGGGACTGATGGCGGACGGCTGGAAGATCGCGAAGAGCAAGGCGCCGCTGCTGAACAGCGTCGGATTCCGCAACGAGGAGATGATCCGCTTTTTCCTCGATCAGGGAGCATCGCTCCAGACCGCCGATCTGGACGAGAACGGCCAGAACGTGACGGTGTTCGATGTCGTTTCCTATCCGTACAAATTCACTGCAACGGGTTATGCGGAGACGACGGAAGAGGCCGATCTGGCGACCGTGAAGCTTCTGCTCAGCTATAAGCCGGATATTCCGGCCATCGAAAAAGCTTACGGCTCCGTTCTGTGGCATGCCATCCTTTCCGGCAGAGCCTCTATCGTGACGGAGCTGCTGAAGGCCGGCGCCGGCGTCAAGGCATACGATGCCGGAGACTATTTCCCGCCGCTCATCGCGGCTACGACGGCGGTGGACAAGGACGGCAAGCGCATGCCTTCGATGGTGGAGCTGCTCCTCAAGAGCGGCGCGGATGCCAACGATTGCAACTGCGATGCTTCCCAGGACTACACCCCGCTCGAAAATGCCAGCCGTACGATGTACGACGAGGATGAATACGGGGAGTCCGTAGCTTATGACCCCGATCCGGCCGTCGTGAAGCTGCTGCTGCAGTACGGGGCGGATCCGAAGCGCGACAATTCCCTCTACGAGGCTGTCGGCGCGGGCAGCCTGGAGATCGCCAAGCTACTGCTTGCAGCCGGCGCCGATCCGAACAAAGTCTATCCAAGCGCGGAGGAAACGCCGCTGGAATATGCCAAGGCCATCGAGGATGCGGACATGATCGCTCTGCTCGAGGGAGCCGCCAAGCAAGCGTAAAGCGGCAGCTTTTCGAATTGCCCTTCAAAATGAAAAATGAACTCATCCTTGGATAGTCAGGAGGCTGCGGGCATGGAACTCAACCCTGCCGACAGACTGCAGGAAGCCGTATCCTTGCGAGCAGAGGGCGACGCCGAGAAGGCGCGCCTCCTGCTTGCGAAGCTGGCGGATGCGCATCCGGAGGACGCGCAGATATGGTATCAGCTCGCCTGGACCCATGATTCGCTCGGGCTGGAGAGGGAGGCGGTGCCGCTGTACGAGAAGGCGCTGTCGCTCGGCTTGCCCGAAAAGGATGACATTGGCGCGAGACTCGGCCTCGGCAGCACGCTGAGGACGCTTGGCTCATACGGGGACTCCGAGAAGCTGCTTCGCGAGGCTTTGGCCAAGTACCCGCAGCGGCGGGAATTCAACGTGTTCTTGGCCATGACCCTGCATAATCTAGGCCGCCATGCCGAGGCGATGGAGCTGCTCCTCGTGCAGCTGGCCGAGACGAGCTCCGACGAGGGGATCTCCTCGTACGGACGGGCTTTGAGCTTTTATTCCGACAAGTTGGATCGGGTTTGGAGTTGAAAAAAAGGCTTTACGTTCCGTTTTTTGCCATGTAATATGTACCATCAAACGGAAGGGTTTCTAGGGATCCGGGAAGCGGGCCGCCATGCGCCGCCCTCTCTTCGTCCGAACCGAGCGAAACCGCCGCGGCGCGATAGGCCGTGTACACCGTAGGGATAAAAGACCTTCGGAAAGTTCCGCCTGCTTGGTCAGGCCGGCTTTTCGAAGGTCTTTTTTTTTGCTATCCATACCCGGACTGAAGGCCTGATTCCAGCGGAAATCATAGACAGAAGGGGGCGTCGGACATGAAGGTGCTTGAGACTAAAGGGCTGAAAAAAACGTTCATGGTCAAGCGCAAGCAGCCTGGACTCGGGGGAAGCTTCCGCTCGCTGTGGAAGCCGGAGTGGGGAGAGAAGGAAGCGGTGAAAGGAATCGATCTTGCGGTAGAGGAAGGAGAGACGATCGCGTTCCTCGGTCCGAACGGCGCAGGCAAATCCACGACGATCAAGATGCTCACCGGCATTCTGCATCCGACCTCGGGGGAGGCGAAGGTGCTTGGCTATACGCCCTGGCAGGAGCGCGGACGGCTGGCTTATCTCATCGGCACCGTATTCGGGCAGAAATCACAGCTGTGGTACCACCTGCCGCCGAGCGATACGTTTGAGCTGATGAGCCGCATCTACGAGCTGGACCGGGACGTCTACCTGAGACGGAAGGCTTCGCTCATCGAACGCTTCGATCTCGGTCCGTACCTGAACGTGCCGGTTCGGAAGCTGTCGCTCGGAGAGAGGATGCGCTGCGAGATCGCGGCCTCCTTCCTGCATGGACCGCGGCTGCTGTTCCTCGACGAGCCGACGATCGGGCTCGACGTCATCATCAAGGAGCGGATCCGCGAGCTCATCGCGGAGCTGAATCGGGAGGAAGGGACGACGGTCTTCCTGACCTCGCATGATGCGGGGGACATCGAGAAGCTGTGCCGCCGAGCGGTCGTCATCCATCACGGCGGCATCATGGTCGACGGGCCGGTGGAGGGGCTGAAGCGGGACATTCTGAGGTACAAGACCGTGACGGTCAGGCTGGCGGGGGAGGGGCGAGGCTCCGGAGCCGCGGTCCAAGGCTTGGCCGGGACGGAGCTGCTGGAGGCGGAGGAAGGCGTCCTGAAGCTTTCGGTCGATCTGACGAGCACCGACATCGAAACGGTGCTGTCCCGGCTCATGGGAAGCATCCGCATCGCGGATGTGACGATCGAGGACCCGCCGATGGAAGAGGTCATCAAGACGCTATTCTCCAGAAGCCGCGATCATGAATCGGCGGCCGGTGGTTCATTTGGCGGGGAAGGAGGGGGGCTGCCATGAAAACGGAAGTCCAGAATCTCGAAGGAACAGCACGAGGATACGATCCGCTCGGCGATCGCGGATGGGGACGGAGGAGGTACTCATCGCCAAAGGAAGCGGCGGTGCTGAAAGGGCGCAAATACGCCGCCGTCGGCACCATCACCTTCAAGCAGCAGACGGCGTACATGGCGGATTTTCTCATCCGCTCCGTCTTTCTCCTGCTGATCCTGTTCATCTTCATGCAGCTGTGGAGCGCCGCCTACAGCGGGCAGGGGGGAGCAGAGGCGAGCATCGGAGGCTTCGTCCTGAGGGACATCATCTGGTATCTCGTCCTGACGGAGGCGTTCACGATGGCCTGTCCCCAGCAATGCACGAGAATCGAGGAGGAGGTCAAAAGCGGAGGCGTCGCCGTCCGCCTGCTGACGCCGATATCCTATGTCGGTTATCAATATTTCTCCTATATGGGCGAGGCGCTGCTCCGCTTCGGCGTCAATCTCGCCGCAGGCATGCTGATCGGCTGGCTGATGGTCGGACCGCCGGATTTCGGCTTCGGCTGGGCGGGCATGGCGGCGCTCGGCCTCGGCTCCTTCACGATTGCTTACCTGCTCAACATGTCCATCGCGCTGTGCGCTTTCTGGGTCGAGGAGACCCGCGGCCTGGAGTTCGTCCTGCAGAAGCTGCAGTTCACGGTCGGCGGCATGCTCATTCCGCTCGATCTCATGCCGCACTGGCTGCAGCAGATCTGCGCATGGCTGCCGTTCCAGGCAGTGCTGTACTTCCCGGCGAAGACGGCCGTGGGCGGAACGGGCGCCTTGGGGGCATTTCTCGGCATCCAGATGATCTGGATCGTACTGCTCGGCGCGCTGGTCGCCTGGATCTACTCGAGGGGAGTGAGAAGGCTGAATGTCAACGGAGGCTAGAAAAGGAAGCTTGCGAAAGGGAACGCTGCCGTTCCTGCTTACCTGCTGGAAGCTCAATCTGGCGGGGGCGATGGAATTCCGGCTCAGCTTTTTCATGACGGCCGGCATGATGTTCCTGAACAATGTCATCTGGATCGTGTTCTGGGGGATTTTCTTCAGCCGCTTTCCGTCGGTCAACGGCTGGGAGCTGAGCGATGTCATGATGATGTGGGCCGTCGGCACGGGCGGCTTCGGCTGGGCGAGCATGCTGTTCGGCAATTTCAACCGCATCGCCTTCATCACCTCAAGGGGAGAGCTTGATGTGTATTTGACCCAGCCGAAGCCGGTGCTGCTCAATGTGCTGGCAAGCCGCATGTCCCTTACGGCCATCGGCGATTTTTTGTTCGGCTGGGCGATTTACGCGTACGCAGGCGATCATTCTCTCGGGGGCCTGCTGCGCTACCTGCT
Source organism: Paenibacillus sp. P22 (assembly GCF_000469945.2). Lineage (NCBI taxonomy): Bacteria > Bacillati > Bacillota > Bacilli > Caryophanales > Paenibacillaceae > Paenibacillus > Paenibacillus sp. P22. Next base: position 11,172 of record NZ_CBRA020000255.1, read on the forward strand.
TGCCTTGCTGCTGGCCGGCCTGATCTTTCTGTTCTTCAATGTCGCGGCGGGCTCGCTCGCGTTCTTCATCGGCAACGCGGAGGGAATCGCGTTCCAGCTGTTCAACGGCCATCTGGCCTTTACGACGTATCCGACGGATATTTTCAAAGGGGCGGTGCGGCTCATCCTGTTCACGGTCATCCCGGCGGGTTTCATCAGCTACATGCCGATCGGGCTGCTGCGGGGCTGGCAGGGAGATTATCTGCTGCTCGCGACCGGTGCCGCGGCGCTGCTCGCCGCCGGCTCCATCGGCTTCTTCTACTGGGGGCTGAGGAGGTACAGTTCGGGCAATATGATGACGATGCGAAGCTGACGGGCTGGAGGCGCCGACGAGGCGTTGGATGCACGGCAAAAAAGCCTTCAGCCGCGGCTCGACTCCAGGTGAAACCGAATGCGGCAGGAGAGCCGGGCTGAAAGGGTTCCATTGTTTGGCTGACTGCGCATGTCTCGCCTGAAGCCGGATCGAGGCCGCCTTCAACCGGAGGGCGGCGCGCGGATGGCCCTTTATCCGGAACGGCCGCTATTCGTTGGCCGGCTACAGCCAGCCGGCGTAAAACCGCTCGTAGCCGTCTCTCATGACCTTATCCGAGAAGCGCTCGAAGGCATAGCCGCGGTTGTCGGATGAAACCTTGAGCGGGGATGCGGCCGCCATGTTCAGCAGCTCGAACCAGTTGCGCTCGTTGCCGGCGAACGTGTGCGTGGAGGAAATATGGCCGTAGCAGGGATGATCCGGCTTCACGACCAGCTTGCCCATCGCCATCGCTTCCGCCAGCGGCATGGAGAACGTATCGAAGACGCTGGAGCTCCAATATACTTTGGACGAGTTCATCAGCCCGAAGATGTCTTGTCGCGTCAGCGCGAAGTGCAGCGTGACATTGGAAGGGATGTCGTAGCGCTTCATGCTTTCCCGGTAGCGCTGCCCGCCCATGACCATGACGACATCCTTGTCCGGATTGCGCCGGGCATATTCGATCGGCAGCTCCGGCCTGCGGTTGGGCTCGTCCCGGCCGATCCAGAGGATGCGGTTGCCGATGACGGCATCCGGATCATAATGCTTGCGGGCGAGATCGCCCTCGAAGCCGATCGGGATGACGTCCACGTCGGTGACGCCGTAGTCGGTCTTGAACAGTCCCTTGAGATAGTCCGTATGGACGACGGCCTTGTCCACGATGGAATAGAAGGGCTTCATCATCTCGTACCCGGTCAAGTCCGGATGCGGGTAGGAATGCGGGAAGAGAACGCATTTGTCTATGAACATCTTGAGGAACGTGAAGCCCGATACGGTATAGATGACCCGGTCGATCTTCTCCCGTTCCAGCTGCTCCAGCACGAGATCGTAATTGACGAGATCGCCCTTTTCGTATTCGTAGCCGGGAGCCTGGTCGTAATCGCTGACATGGCGCTCCGGCATGATATAGACGATTTCCACGCCCAGCTCACGGCTGAGCTCCTTCAGCCTTTCGGCGTAAATCCGCGGCCCTTGCGCCTCGGCGAACTGGATTTTTCTCATCACTAGCCCTACTTTGATCATTGGAAACCCTCCTGAATGTGTGCATCCTGCTGTCATTATAGAGCACTTTGGGAGAGAGGTTAAGCCGCCAAGCGCATTCCTGCCGAGGGGAGATCGAGTTTCTATGAATAGAGCCGTCAAATGGATGCAAACATTCTATGACCGCGATAACCGGACTAAGCTGAAAGTCTACCGGGACAAAGCGGAGCTCATCGGAAAACGGAATTTGAAAGCATGGGACGATCGACAGCTTCAGGCGGAATCCGTCCGGCTGCAAAAAGAAGCCAAGTCCGGCACGCCTTTGGACGAGCTGCTAGTCGATGCCTATGCGCTGGTCTGCGAGGCCGCGAAGAGAAAGCTGGGATTGCAGCCTTACGATGTCCAGATCATGGCTGCCATCGCCCTGCACGAGAGGTTTTTGATCGAGCAGCATACCGGCGAAGGGAAAACGCTCTCTGCGGTCATGCCTGCTTACCTGAACGCGCTGACCGGGAAAGGCGTTCATGTGCTGACGTTCAACGATTATTTGGCCCATCGGGATGCGGAGTGGATGGGTCCGGTCTATCGTTTCCTGGGGCTGACGGTCAGCTCGGTTCAAGCGGGCATGAGCCTGTCCGGGAAGCGGGAAGCGTACGCCAACGATATAACCTACGTTACGGCCAAAGAGGCGGGATTCGATTATTTGCGAGACACGATCGCGCTGAACGAAGCCGATATCGTGCATCGTCCGTTCCACTGCGTCATCGTCGACGAAGCGGATTCGCTGCTTCTCGATGAAGCGCGGGTGCCGTTGGTCATCGCCGGCGAGGCCGGCTCTTCCAGCAATGACGGCATCCGTTTCGCAGAGGCGGCCCGGCAGCTGCAGCAAGTCGAGCATTACGACTTCGACGAGTTCAAGCGGAACGTTTATTTGAATGAAGCCGGCTCGGCGAAAGCGGAGTCGCTGCTGGGCTGCGGCAATTTGTACACAAGCCAAAACAGTCATTTGCTGACGTCATTAAACTGCGCGCTGCATGTGGAATTGTTATTGAAGAAGGACGTCGATTACATCGTCCGGGACGGGGAAATCGAGCTGATCGACGAATATACCGGCCGCGTGGCGGAGAACAGGCATTTGCCGGATGGGCTGCAAGCCGCGCTTGCGGCCAAAGAAGGGCTGCAGTCGAAAGGCGGCGGGGAAGTTCTCGGGACGATTACCCTTCAGCACTTCCTCAGCCTGTATCCGAAAATTTGCGGAATGACGGCTACCGCGCACGCTTCCGCAACGGAATTCGAAGAAATCTATGCGCTGCAGGTTGTGCAAATACCGCCGCACCGGCCAAACATTCGGATTGACCATCCGTTCCGGATCCATACCCATAAAGAAGCCAAACTCAAGGCGCTTGTACACGAAATCTCATCCGTCCATGCGACGGGACGCCCCATTCTCATTGGGACGTCAAGCGTCGAGGAGTCTGACAGGCTGGCGGAGGCGCTGGCGGCTGCCGACGTAACCTGCCACGTTCTGAATGCGAAAAATGACGCAAAAGAAGCCGAGATCATCGCCAAAGCGGGAGAAATCGGCGCCGTGACGGTATCGACGAATATGGCGGGACGCGGCGTCGACATCCGGCTCGGCGGCGGCAGCCCCGCGCAAGCCGAGGTTGTCGCCAAGCTGGGCGGACTGTACGTCATCGGCACGCATGTGAACGAAAGCGTGCGGATCGACGACCAGCTGCGCGGTCGCTCTGGCCGCCAGGGCGACCCGGGAGCTTCCGTATTTTTCGCAAGCCTGGAGGACGAGCTGCTGCTGCGGTTCGGCATCGATAAAGCGTATCGCAATCTCAGGCAGGATGAGGCTATCGACAAGCCGGTGCTCCGCAGCAAAATCGCGCATATTCAGCGCGTTGTTATGGGCCAGAACTTCCATATCCGCCAGGAACTGAACTGTTATTCGGATATGGTGGAGGAACAGAGGCGCATTCTATACGAGGAGCGGCTCGGAATTTTGAAAGGCGAGACGCCGATGAGCCCTTCGGAGCAGCGGGTACGGCTGTTTTATATCGACAAGTTCTGGGCTGACCATCTGGCTTACGTTTCTTACCTTCGCGAAGGCATCCATTTGGAGAGCCTTGCCGAGCGCAATCCAATCGCCGAATTTCATGCGCAAATCATCCAAGCCTACGAGCAAATTCCAGCTGAGATAGATCGAGAGTCGGCGAATATGCTCCTAAGGCTCGGGGGGGCGAACGATCCGGCAAAGTGGGAACAGTTCGGGCTGAAGAGCCCCGCTTCCACTCGGACTTATATTATCAACGACCAATACATTCAGAACAATCGCAGCTCATGGACAGCAGAAACAATAATGGCTTATTATATTCGCAAGATAATGAAGCCGGTATTGGACCGGGCATTCGCCGCGCTGAACAAAGGCTGACGGCGTTGTCCCCGCGACCAAGCCGGCGAATCGCCGGGCTTGCGGTTTCGCGAGCTGGATGGGCTGCTGCTGCAGGAGATCAATCCGGTCCAGCTCCCGGTGTTCCAGGATCTGCTTGCGGGGAGCAAGCGGCACCCTGAGAAGCTGGCCTTTCGAATCGACTCCAATGGATGACGATGATAGGGAGACGGCCAGCCGAAGCATGCGGGTTGCAATTTCCGTTGTTTTTTCCGATTGGATTCGCTGTGCTAGAATAAGAGGATCAGAGAATTACAGCGTTGTCAGGAGGAGAACAGTTATGGTCAGAATCGGAATCATCGGATCCAATTTCATTACAGAGACATTCATCGATGCGGCGAGGCGGGTGCCGGAGGCGGTCGTGGCGGCCCATTATTCCCGCTCCGCGGAGCGGGGCAAGGAATTCGCCGACAAGCATGATATTGCGCTGCGCTTCACCGAGCTGCAAGAGATGGCGGACAGCGACGCCATCGACGCGGTCTACATCGCCAGTCCGAATTCCCTCCATGCGCCGCAGGCGATCTACTTCATGCAGCGGGGCAAGCATGTGCTTTGCGAGAAGCCGATCGCGTCCAACGCGCGCGAGCTGCGGGAGATGATCGCCGCGGCCAAAGAGAACGGCGTGCTCCTGATGGAAGCGATGAAGTCGACCTTCGTGCCGAACTTCTCCGCGATCCGGGACAATCTCCCGAAGCTCGGCAGGATCCGGAACTACTTCGCCTCCTTCTGCCAGTACTCGTCCCGGTACGACCGCTACAAGGCGGGCGAGGTGCTGAACGCCTTCAAGCCGGAGCTGTCGAACGGCTCGCTCATGGATATCGGCACCTACTGCATCTATCCTCTCGTCGCTCTGTTCGGCAAGCCTTTGTCGGTGCAGGCAAGCGCCGTCATGCTGGATTCCGGGGTGGACGGCAAAGGCACGCTGACGCTTTCCTACGAAGGAATGGATGCCGTGCTCGTCCATTCGAAAATATCGGATTCCTCGCTCCCGGCGGAAATCCAGGGCGAAGACGGCGTCATGCTCGTCACCCGCATCAGCCAGCCGGACAGCGTCGTCATCCGCTACCGCGACGGCCGTCCCGAAGAGGATGTGACCCGGCCTCAGTCCGACAACACGATGCAGTACGAGATCGAGGAATTCACGCGCCTGATCCTTGGCGGCAAGCTGGAATCGGGCATCAATACGTTCGACAACTCTCTGGCGGTGCTGGAAATCATGGATGAAGCCAGGCGGCAGATCGGCCTGGAGTACCCCGCCGACAGGCGCGACGGAAGCATCGCTTGACGAATGGCGGCATGGATTTTTTTATGAAACCAATTGCGCTTGAATAAGGAAGGGGCTGTTCCGAGTCATATCCATGGCTTGGGACAGCCTCTTTTTCCGTCCATCCGCAATGAGGCCGGATGCTCCGCCCACTAGCCCTGAATGTCGAAATTTGACCGAAAAACAGGCCGCCAGCAGCAAGCGGCATCACTTGACACCGGTACGATGGAACTCTTTTGCAAAAAAAATCGGTGAAAACCAAATTAAGGTGTAACCTTTAAGCATTTCCAATCGTCAGAACGAAAATGAGAAAGATGAGAAAAGGGAGAGGGTCTATGGTTTGGAAATTGAAACGCCCGGGGGAACAGCTGCCGGCAGAGACGGGCCAAGACGCCGCCGCCGAAGCTGCGGGCGAGGAGCTTCGCCAGACGCAAGGCCGGGCAGAGCCGATCCTGCAGGTCATCGGCGTGCATCGCTCGTTCCATTCCTCGGGCGCCGACGTGCATGTGCTGAAGGGAATCGACATGAAGGTCGATCCGCTGCAGCTTGTCATGCTCAAAGGCCGGTCCGGCTCCGGCAAGACGACGCTGCTCAATCTGATCGGAGGTCTGGACACTCCTTCCCAAGGGAAGATATGGTTCGACGGTCTGCCCTTCCATGAGCTTGGAGACGATCGCCGGACCGTGGCGCGCAGAGAGCGAATGGGATTCATCTTCCAGGCGTTCGCCCTCATGCCGCTTCTTTCCGCCTGGGAAAATGTGGAGCTGTCGCTCCGGATGGCGGGAACGCCGCGCGGCGAGTGGAAAGAGCGGGTCGCGCACTGCCTGGAGCTGGTCGGGCTCGAGAAGCGGATGAAGCATCGTCCCTTCGAGATGTCCGGAGGCGAGCAGCAGCGGGTCGCCATCGCCAAGGCCATCGCCCATCGGCCGAGGCTGCTGCTGGCCGACGAGCCGACGGCGGAGCTGGATTCCCAGATGTCCGCCCAGATCATGAATGTATTCCGCACGATCATCAAATCCGAGCAGGTCACGATATGCATGACCACTCACGATCCTACGATTTTGGAGGTTGCCGATCATGTTTACGAAATGGTGGACGGTACGTTCATCTAAAAGCGCCGCGGCCGTGCTGCTGGGCTGTTCGCTGATTATGTCCGGGGGCTGCTCGCTGCTGCCCGCCGAGCAGTCGGAGGAGGTGCTCCCGTCGATCGCGCCGCCCCAGATCTCCAAGAAGCCCGAGTACGAGGTGACGACCGAAACGCTGACGACGACGGTGGACACGACGGGCAAATTGATTTCTTTGCGCGAGGAAACGCTCTATTACACGCTGGACGGCAAGCGGTTGAAGGACTTATACATAAAAGCAGGCCAGAAGGTCAAAGCGGGCGATCCCATCGCTTCGCTGGATGTGGAGGATCTGCAGAAGCAGGTGCGCGACCAGAAGCTTCAGTTCCGCAAGGACGAGGTGGGCATGAAGGAGACGCTCCGCAAGAAGGACGAGATGCCTCCCGTCGATTTCGAAGCGGCCGTCATCGCCTTCGAGGAGAAGAAGCAGGCGATAGCCGATCTGGAGCAGCAGATCGCCAAGGCGACGCTGACCGCGCCGTTCTCCGGCACGATCGTGCAGCTGACGCTGCAGAAGGGCGATGCCGTCAAAGCCTACGATCCCGTCTGCGTCATAGCGGACACCTCCCAGCTGGTTCCCGGCATTCAGCTCGATTCCAGCGATCTCGAGAAGGTGTCGGTCGGCATGAAGGCCGTCGTGGATATCAACAACGCCGGCACGATCAACGGCAAGGTCAAGACGCTCCCCGTCAAAGCCGCCGATGACGAATCGGGCGGAAACAACGGCAGCGGAAGCGGCAACGGCGGCGGCACCGGAACGAAGCCGGAGCGCCCCGAGGATTTCCTGACGGTACAGCTGGACAAAATGCCTGCCGGAGTTACCCGGGGCACGAGGCTTTCGGTCAGCATCATCGTGAAGAGCAAGCCGAACGCCGTCGTCATTCCGCCTTCCGCGCTCCGGAGCATCGGCTCGCGGACCTATGTGCAGGTTGCCGAAGGCGAGACGAAGCGGGAGGTGGATGTCGAGGTAGGCGAGCGCACCGCAACGGCGATTGAAATCCTCAAGGGCCTCGAGCCCGGGATGAAAGTGGTGGGCAAGTAAGGTGATGCTCATTCGATTCCTGTTCCGCAAAATGTGGAACACGCGCTGGCTGACGCTCAGTTCCCTGGCGGGCCTCGTGCTCGCCGTCGCGTTCGCGGTCAGCATACCCATGTATGCGGACGGCGCGCTGAAGCGCGTCGTCACCCAGTCGCTTCAGGAGAAGAGCGAGGGCCTTCCGGCCGGTTCCCTGCTGATGCGCTATTCCGCCTCGGGCGGTCCTACCGATCTCGGCTCGCTGAAGAACGTGGACGCCTATATCCGCGGGGAAGTCCCGGACATGATCGGCTTCCCGGTCGAGACCGCGGTGAAGAACTACGCGATCCGCAGCGCCGCGATCACGCCCGAGGATCCGACCAAGGTCGACGCCAGCATCATGAGGCAGTTCTCCCTGCAATCGCTGTCCGGCCTCGAGGCCCAAGCCGACCTGGCGCAGGGCCGCTGGTTCGCGGGAGGCAAAGGAGACGGCAGGACGGTAGAAGCCGTCGTTCTCGACGATGCCTTGTACCGGGCGGATATGCACGTGGGAGACGCATTCGATTATCCCGTCTACGCGAACGGCTCCAACCAATCGATCCGCGTCGTCGTCGTCGGCACCTTCAAGCCGAAGAAAAGCAGCGATCCGTACTGGTATCAAGGGCTCGAAGGGCTCATGAGCACCTTCCTGATCAGCGATGCCGCCATGGAGGATTCCCTCCTGACGGGGAACAAGATTCCGGTGCACAGCAGCAGCTGGTACTACTCGTTCGATCTCCGCAACATCCGCACGAGCGAGCTGTCTCCGCTCAGCCAGACGCTGGAGAGGCTCAACATCGACCTGTACCAGAAGCTTACCGACACGAAGGTCGAAATCAGCTTCGCTACGACCTTGCAGGAATTCCGCAAGATGAGCGTGCAGCTGCAGACGCTGCTGTTCACGCTGGCGGCGCCGATGATCGCGATGGTGTTCTACTTCATCGCCATGAACGCCCGCCAGGCGCTCGACAAGCAGCGCAGCGACATCGCGGTACTCCGCAGCCGCGGAGCCGGAACGAGGCAGATTGTCTGGCTGTACTTGCTGGAGAGCCTGCTGCTCGGAGGCGCGGCGCTCGTGCTCGGACCGATGCTCGGCTGGTTCATGGCCAAGAGCATCGGCTCGGCGAACGGCTTCCTGCAATTCGTCGACCGCAAGTCGATTCCGGTCGGCTTCACCACCGACGCCATCATCGCGGGATGCGCAGCGGTGCTGCTGGCCATGCTGGCGACGGTCATCCCGGCGGTCATCTACGCCCGCGCTTCGATCGTCGGCTACAAGCAGCAGCTGGCCCGCTCGGACCGGGCGCCCGTATGGCAGCGATGGTTTCTCGACATCCTGCTGCTCGGAGCGACCGGCTACGGATGGTATCTGTTCAACCAGCGGCAGATGCTGACGTTCCAGACCGGCATGACGACGGATCAGCTCAACGTGCAGCCGTTCCTGTTCTTCGTGCCGGCGCTGGCGATTTTTTCGCTCGGACTGTTCTTCCTGCGGCTGTTCCCGTGGCTGCTGCGCCTGTTCAACTGGCTCGGCCGCAAGCTGCTGCCGGTTCCGCTGTACTTGACGCTGACGCAGCTGTCGCGCTCGTCCAAAGGTTATTACCCGCTTATGATTCTGCTTATCCTTACCTTGGGGCTGGGCGTGTACAACGCCTCCGCGGCCCGGACGATCGATCTCAACTCCACGGAACGGACGCTGTACCAATACGGCACCGACGTGGTCATGCAGACGGTATGGCCGGGATCGCCCGAGCTTCCTCCGACGCAGGGAGGCGGA
>NZ_CBRA020000256.1:0-7609 GCF_000469945.2 Paenibacillus sp. P22
GGCGGCGCCGTCGTTGCCGCCCACAGCCTCGACGCGCTGCTGCCGATCGCGGACGAGGTCGCCATCATGGACGGCGGCGTTGTCCGCGAGGTCATGGAGGCATCCCGCTATGCCCGGTCGATCGCCCGGGAAGCCGGAGCTCCGCAGGCTTTGCAGGCGGCCGCCTGCTTCGGGCTGCTGGAAGCCGACGCCGTTCCCTGGCTCAGCCCGTCGGAGCTGGCCGGCCGGCTTGCTTCCGACAATCCTGCAGTTGCTCCGGGGAGAGCTTCCGAGCGGAAGAGAGAGAGCAGGCAAGGTACAGATCTGTCGGGCACTCGGGAAGATCAAGCGGGAGATCAAGCCGCGGGATGTAACGGCGATCGGGAAGAGGCCGGGAAAAAAGCTCAAACCGAGATTCGGAAAGCGGATCAAGAGAGGAAAGGCAAGGACTTAGGGAAAAGGATTGATCCGCGCGCTCTCATCGCCTCCTATCTGATGGTCGCCGCAGGCGTCCTTTCCCAGAAAAGCTGGCTTGGAATCGGGGTGTCCCTGGCAATTGCGCTGGCCATCCTAGTTCCGCTGCGTTCCTCGCTCCGAATCTACGCGGGAGCCGTGAAAGGGTACGGAGTGTTCGTGCTGACGCTGGCAGCCGTCGCGGGCATCGGCCTCGCGCCGCTTCAATTCCAATGGGAGCCTGCAGCGGACATGCTGCTGAGAATGCTGCGGCTCATGCTGGTCATGCTGCTCGGCTTGCCGCTGCTGGCCCTGCTGCCGCCGTTCCGGCTGCAGAAGGCCGCGGACCAGCTGCTGGCTCCGCTGGCCAAGGCCGGCTTGCCTGCAGCCCGGATCACCCTTCCGATCAGCCTGCTGTTCCGTTTCATTCCGATGCTGGCCGAGGAATGGCAGCGCTATGCGATGATCGGGGCCGCCAGAGGGAAGTTCGCAAGCCGTCCCGGCCGCGTGCCTCCTTCCATGCTGTACCGGGCAGCCGTGCCGTACATGCTGTCGGTCCTCAGGCTTGGGGACAGAGCTGCGGATGCGCTGGAGGCCAAAGGGTTCGGGGCGGGAGACGGCATCAAAAGATCCGCCTTCAAGCTGCGGCTGTCGATGCGGGACGCACTGGCATTGGCGGCTGGCGCCGTCCTGTGGGGGGGACTCCGTTTCATCGCCCGGATATAGGAAAAACGCCTCTGAAAGGGGTGTACACCCGACCGCAGATCGCGGATAATGGAGCATAATGGCAGAGGCTCTTCATCGCCTCCGTCCGGCATCCGAGAGAGAAGCGAAGGTGTGCATCGTGGAAGAAAAAGGGCGAAGTTCAAGAGCCCGCCTATTGAAGTTCGGCATGGTCATGAGTCCGCGCGTCTGGCTGAATGCCCGGATCGACCTTACCGCAGCCTGCCTGTTCAGCCTGTTCAATGTCGTCATGAACCAGTTTTACCTGCTGTTCGCCCTCAAGCAGGGAGCATCCGATCTTCAAGCCGGCTTGCTGGCCGCCGCTCCGGCGATCGGTCTAGTGTTCTCCCCGTTATGGGCTTCCCTCGTCGAGAGAAGCGGCCGGCCGATGCCTTTCGTCGTGCTGCCCAACCTGATCGGCAGGCTGCTGCTGTTTCTTCCTGCCTTGTTCCCGGAGCCTGGCGTATACGTCGCGGCGGCTGTGATCTTCCAGCTGCTCATGGGCATCCAGGCGCCGGCCTACGCCTCCCTCATCTCGCAGGTCTATCCTTCCGAGCTGAGAGGCCGGCTGATGGGGTACGTCCGAATGGCTGCAGGCGCGGTAACCATTCCGCTGGCCTATCTCGTCGGCATCTGGGCGGATGCGTCGGGGCCAGCCGGCCCGCTTATGGCCGCTTCCGTCATGGGCGTATCGTCCATCCTGCTCTTCAAGACGATGAAGCTGCGCAAGCAGCCTCCAAGAGCGGTGCCTACGGCGCGCTTCAGCTTCCGCTCCCAGTGGGATCTTGTGCGCTCGAACCGTCCGCTGGCCGTCTTCCTGCTCGCGACGACGTTTGCCGGCTTCGGCAACATGCTGGCCAATCCGCTGTATCAGATCGTGCAGGTTCAGGTGCTGAATCTGACGAGCACCGAAGCGGGCTATGCGCGGGTCGCGTATTTTGCAGCGCTGCTGCTCACCTATTTGATCGCCGGCCGGGTGCTGGACCGGTTCGATATCCGCCACACGCTGTTATGCGGCATATGCGCATACGCGGTCGTTCCGATGCTTTACGGCTTATGGGGCACGTACGAGGCGGTCATCGTCGGCAACGCCGTGCAGGGAATCGGGGAAGCGATCTGGGATATCGGCATTCTCGCTTTCGTGTTCCGGCTGGCTCCCGGACGCGAAGGAACCGTATTCGGCCTCCATCTCATGCTGTTCGGCATCCGGGGGTCGATCGGACCGCTGCTCGGCACCGCCTTCTCGGGCCAGCTCACGCTCATGCTGCTGATCGCTTCCGCATGCGGATGGATCGGCACGCTGCTCTTCTTTGCCGGCAGCCGCGACAAGGCCGGTCCGGGTTTGCCGCTCTCCGCCAGCCTCCGCGGCTGAATGGCGGATGGCCTCAAGGCCGATCGGCCGCTTCATTCCGTTGTTCCGCCGCGCGCTGACGCGGCTTTTTTTATCGGACAAAAAGCCGGATTCCGTCAGACGGCCATCTTGTTCCCGATCCATGCCTTCGATTCAGAGGCCGGGGAACGGGCCGTCCGTCCTGATCGAAGAAACTTTCGGGGCGGCCCTGTCGTCAATGAATCAGATTCTATCGCTTGCCGCCGGCCTGCGGGCATAACGGCAAGCCCGGAAGGAGAACCGATATGCCTGACGTTCCGTCCGTTCCCCAGGGCGATCTGCGGCCGCCCGGCAAGCGCCGGCGCGTGGCCGAGATGCTCCTGACGCTCCTGACGGCAGCTCTTGCCTCGCTGCTGCTCCAGCAGTTCGCTTTTGCGCAGACCGAAGTGCGCAACATCAGCATGCAGACGACTCTTACGGAAGGCGAAAGGCTGGTCGAGAACAAGCTGGCCTATGTGTTCGGGAACCCCCAGCGAGGGGATATCGTCATCATCTATGGACCGGAAAGCCCGCTCAGGCTCGTGAAAAGGGTAATCGGACTGCCCGGCGACCGTCTTGATTTCCGGGATGGAACCGTCTATCTCAACGAGGCCGCGCTGACGGAGCCTTACGCCAAGGGGGCGACCTTTCCGGAAGGCCTGAGGCTTCCGTTCACGGTACCGGAAGGGACGGTATTCGTCATGGGAGACAATCGCGAGCATAGCGAGGACAGCAGGGATCTGGGGCCGATCCGCATGAGCAGCCTGGAGGGCAAGATCGTATTCCGGCTGTGGCCGCTCGGCAAGGCAGGACCTTTGGACTGAAGCCTGAGCCGATGCTTGTCAAAAAGGAAAGAGGAGCAATGTTTCATCCGCTATCACCGAAGGGAGGCGCTCATGCCGTTCACTTTTTCCCATCCGCTCTACGCCGCGCCGCTGCGCCGGCTTGCGCCCGCCTTGAGCTTGAGCGGGCTCGTTCTCGGCAGCATGATTCCGGACATGGAATATTTTATCGCCATGAACTCCTACCGGAGCATCGGACATTCGCTGACCGGATTCATTGGGATGGGCATACCGTTGAGCCTGGCTTTCTTATCGGCTTGGGAGAACATCCTGAAGCCTGTCCTGCCGAAGCTTCTGCCGTCCCTGGGCGGCGTCGACCGATATGCCGAAACGCTGCTTGGACGCCGTGACAACACGCCGGCAAGCGCCGCGGGCTGGGCGCTCCTTCTTGTCTCCCTGTTCATCGGCTTCTGGTCGCATCTCTTCGTCGACGGGATGACGCATACGAACGGATGGCTGGTAGCGAGGCATCACTCGCTGTACCGGATCGAAGCGGGGCTTCCCTTGTATAAATGGCTGCAGTACGGGCTGTCCTTGCTCGGCTTGCTGCTGCCCGGCGTTTGGCTGCTCGGGAATTACATCCGCTGGTACATGAAGGAAGGGCGCCGCCGCAAGAGAAGCAAGCCGGCTCCGAAATGGGGGGCGGCAGCGGCCGCCGCCTTCGCCGGATTTCTGCTCCTGGCAGGCAAGATTCTCTTCGAGCCGAACGCCGACAATATTGTCCTGTGGCTCGTAGCCGGCTGTTCCGCGGCGCTCTTCGGCTGGTTCGTCGCGGGAGTGCTGTCTGCCGGAGCGCAAAGGAAGCGCCTGCCAGCCGCCATGATGGGGCTGCTGCTGCTGGCTGTCTTGATTGCCGCCTTCAAGGGCTATCGGATGGCCGCGGAGTTGAGTTACGGCATCCAGGGGCAAGGCACGGCCGCTTGGCTGCTGTACATATGGCTATTCTCCCTGGGGGTATGGCTGCTGTCCAGAATCGGAGGGAGCGGCATGGCCCGCGCCGATCACAGCGGCGGCATCCGCATGTTTCGATAGGCCATGAAATGAATTCGCCGGGAGCTGCTCCCGGCTTTTTGCGGTTCTATTCTTCGTTCATAATGGGATGTATCCAAGCCATAGTTTATAATTTTGTAAGAAATGGTACCCTAATGGTTTAGATCTATCCTTTAGAATGGACATTGAAGCTGCCGCAGACGGCGCTCGGAGGGAGGAGCACCATGTCGATCCGTTTCAAGCTGCTGCTGTCCTACATCGCCATGGCTGCCGTTCCTCTCGTGCTGGTGACTGCGGCCATGTCATTCATGGTGTATATGATGGGCTACCAGGATATGCGGGATTTCTTTGAAAAGAACCGGGACAAGGAGTACGGGCAGGCCGTCCAGTTCGGCGAGCTGTGGTATGTGCTCCAGCATGATTCCGGCAAGCTGCTGGACGATGCCTATCTCAAGCAGATCGACAGCCGGATGAACGAGGTCCGCAGCGGCTTCGTCCTGGAGAAGGACGGAGCCATCGCTTATTCCTCGTCGCTTGCCTTGGACAGCGGGCAGCCGGAGAAGCTGCTCAGCCAGAAAGGCAATATTCGCGATCCTTTAACGATCGGTTCTTTCAGCTATGAAGTGTTCCATGCCGGGTTCACTTATCCGGACGGAACTCCCGGCAAGGCGGCGATGTTCAGGCTCAGCGAAGCCATACCGGTCTATCTGAGGCCGCTGATCACGATGCTGCTGCTGCTGGCCGTCGGCCTGATGAGCGCCTTTATGGCGCTGATCGTATCCCGCTCCATCACCAGGCCGCTGTCGCGGCTCAAAAATGCGGCTTTGTCGCTCAAGGAAGGTAATCTGGAGCCTGTTCCGCTGCCGTCCGGCAATAACGAAATCGGCCAGGTCGGGACTGCTTTCGAGGAGATGCGAAGCCGCCTGAAGCTGACGATCGAGCAGATGCAGCAGTATGAGGAGAACCGCAAGATGCTGCTGTCCCACATCTCCCATGATCTCAAGACCCCGATTACGGCCGTCAGAGGGTATGTGGAGGGAATGCTCGACGGAGTCGCCGACACGCCGGAGAAGCAGGAGAGATATCTCCGGACCGTATTCCGCAAAGCGAAGGATATGGACAGGCTGATCGACGAGCTCTTCCTCTACTCCAAGCTGGATCTGCACAAGGAGGAATTTCTGTTCCGGCGAATCGACCTCAAGGCTTTTCTGCGGCATTACCTGGAGGAAAAAAGCTTCGAGCTCGAGAAATCGGGCATCCTGCTCTCGGCCCATATCGGCGGCGGGCCCAGTCCGATGCATGCGATGGCCGATCCGGAAAAGCTCGGCAGAGCGCTGGACAATATGCTGGACAACAGCGCCAAGTACATGTCGCTGGCAAGCTCGGATGAGCGAAAGGTCGTCTTGAGGCTCGAAGCGGCTGCTGAGGCTGCCGAAATCATTATCGAGGATACCGGACCCGGAATCGACGAGGAGGCGCTGCCCTTCGTGTTCGACCGCTTCTACCGCGCGGAGATGTCCCGCAATCCGGAAACGGGCGGCAGCGGCCTCGGGCTCGCTATCGTCAGGCAGATCGCAGAAGGACACGGAGGCTCCGTAGCGGCGCGCAACAGGGCGGAGGGAGGAGCGGCGTTCATGATGCGGCTGCCTCTGGAAACCGCCGGTCCCAAGGAGGCGAAACCATGAAACGCGTGTTGATCATCGAAGACGAAAGCTCCATTGCGGAATTGCAGCGCGATTATTTGGAGAGCCACGGATTCGAGGCGGATATCGAGCAGCGGGGAGACACCGGTCTCGCACGCGCGCTCCAGCATCCCTACGATCTCGTCATTTTGGACCTGATGCTTCCGTTTGCGGACGGGTTCGAAATATGCCGCCGGCTGCGCAAGGAAAAGGATGTCCCTATCCTCATGATTTCCGCCAAGAAAGAGGATATTGATAAAATCCGCGGCCTCGGGCTCGGAGCGGACGATTATATGACCAAGCCGTTCAGCCCCGGCGAAATGGTGGCAAGGGTGCAGGCCCATCTGTCCCGCTACGACCGGCTGACCGGCAAGGCGACGGCCGCCGAGGGAGAGAGGCTGCGCATCCGCGGGCTGCTCATCGACAAGTCCGCCCGCCAGGTGTTCGTCAATGGGGAAGAGGCGGCTCTGACGAACAAGGAATATGAGCTGCTCCTGCTGCTCGCTTCCCATCCGGGCCGGGTATTCGGCAAGGAGGAGCTGTTCGAGAGAGTGTGGGGCCTTGACTCTATCGGGGACATCGCCACCTTGACGGTGCATGTCCGCAGGCTGCGGGAGAAGATCGAGGAGGTCCCCTCCGAGCCCAAATTCATCGAGACGGTGTGGGGCATCGGCTACAGGCTGAGGGCGTAACGCGGCTGGCTGCCGCTGTACCGCATAGAGAGAAATCATACGATAGAGGAGTGAAGTCAGGTTGAAGAGCATAATCCGATTTTCGATCAACAACAAATTCGCGCTGTGGCTGATGACGCTGATCGTGGTGTTCGGCGGGGTCTACGCCGGGACCAACATGAAGATGGAGACGCTGCCCGACATTACGGTGCCGATCGTCAGCGTTACGACGGTCTATCCGGGCGCCTCGCCGGAGGAAGTGCTTGAATCCGTTACGAAACCGGTCGAGCAGGCGACCCGCAATCTCGATGGAGTGAAGGAGGTCAGCTCCACTTCCTACGAGAATGCTTCTTCCATCGTCATCGAGTACGGTTTCGGCAAAGACATGGAGAAGGCGCAGCAGGAAGTGCGCGAGGCTCTGGGCAGCCTGAAACTCAAGGACGGCGTCCAGGATCCTTCCGTATCGAGGCTGAGCCTCAATGCATTCCCTGTGACATCCCTCAGCATCTCGAGCAGCAAAGAAAATCTGGCCGCGCTGACCAAAACGGTCGAGGACGATATCGTTCCGGAGCTCAAAGGCTTGGAAGGCGTCGCCTCCGTCCAAATCTCCGGCCAGCATGTCGAAGACGCGGAGCTCAGCTATAAAACGGAGGAGCTGGCCAAGTACGGCCTGACGCCGGAATCGGTCCAGAATGCAATCAAAGCGGCTGCCGTGAACGTTCCGCTCGGCATCTTCACCTTCGGCAGCTCGGAGAAGTCGATCGTCGTCGACGGCCAGATCATGACGGCGGACGATCTCTTGAACATCGAAATTCCGTTGATTCCTTCGGCAGCCGGTGCAGGAGCCGGTGCAGGAGCCGGTGCAGGTGCAGGAGCTGGCGCCGCAGCCGGCGGCGCGGG
>NZ_CBRA020000257.1:0-4094 GCF_000469945.2 Paenibacillus sp. P22
GTTAAACGATCATATAGGAGGAATTGCCGTGCAAATCCGCTACGTCCGTTATCCGCAAAATGTCACACTCGTTTCCGTAATCTCCGCCACCGATCGCCCCGTCCGCTTCATTGCACAATCGCGCGCATTCTCCCGCATCACTGGCGTATCCCTAAACGCCGTCCTCGGCTGCACAACGCTCGATGCGGATCAACTCCGCCAACTCGGCTTCATCCTGAAAGGAGGCGAAATCGATGCTCCTGTTAGCGACAACATCGCGGTCTAATACGGTCCGCCGCCGTAATCCGAAATCCCGTTTAATCGCGCACGCACTCGGAATTCTTGCGGCGGAGTTTGCGAGAGGGTTTATAGGAAGTCTTTTTGGAAACTTCGGAGGCCACCGATGAAAACGAAGCCCGTGCGCGAAGATGTTCGCTACGTCACGCTGTCCACCGGCCGCCGCCTGCTGATCGTATCCTCCGAAAACGCAAGGAGCTCCGCTAACGAGAACCTTACCGCCCGCTGCGAGGCTGAACGGGGGCGGCCGCTATGGTAACGGAGGTCATCGTCAGCAACCATCTCGGCGACCAATGGACTTACCCTGCAATCGAGATTCCGGAGAAACCCGGTTGGATATTGTTCTGCGATAGCTATCGGATAGTTCATGCTGCACCGTATAAACTGGAGGCCGGTGATTACCATACGTCCTTCGATGAGGCGGAACGGGTCGCGCAGACCCGCGCAAAGGACAGGCGTTACGGAATGGAGCTTGTACTCAATAAAATGCGGTCAATAACTTTTTTGGATTTCGTAATAGGCGGCTCGCGCGTATCTCAGTTGCCTGAGGATGTTCGAATACTGCGGGGGAATTTCGCATGATTCTCCGCTCCCACCTGACGAGACTCCACGCCCAGGAGTCGAAATGCTGGCGCCTGAACCGCGCTGGCATAGTGGACGGGCCCCCACGCCATTAAACGTAGGAAGGTCGTGCCGTTTGAATCAAATCTCCGTTGTTGAGCGCACCGGCAAAGAGTTCCGGATTATAGCGCTGCCCCTCGCTGACGTTCAGTTCGTTTCCGTTTCCCGCGGCATCATCCAATATCATACGCAGGACAAGCAATACGCACAGATTACCACGCTTGAGGAACTGGAAGCGTTTCTTTCGCACGCGCCTAGTTTCGTTCGGTCCGAGCGCGGCTTCATCATTAATACGGACCATGCTGAATGCTTCGACGACGAGCGGCAACTCGTTGTTATGCTCGGCGGTGCGGAGGTTCCCGTTTCTAATCGTCGTCGGCGCGTTGTTCTGGCGCGGGTGAAGGTAGTCCGTGACGGGTTTGGGAGAATCAGCCACGGACCGGTAAAACGGCGTTCAGTTATTGTCTAGCGTAACGACCGCGCGGCAACGCGGTTTCCGGAATCAGGGCGGTATTGGCGTGCCGCCCTTTCGTACGGCGTCGTACCCAACAGGCGGGGGCTCGACCCTTCGAATTAGAACGTTTGTTCGTGTTGTTGATAGAGTATACGCGTGGTTTTCGGAGAGGTTTCAAAAGTTTCTGACGCTTCAATGTCCCACAATCGCCACATAGAGCAGGTACGTATAGTAGGAGGAAACGCGAAAAAGGACCGGAAGTAATCCGGCCCGATATCGCAAGAGAGTGGCAGCGCGTTCCTACAGCGAACAGTTAACGATAAATCCAATAATCGCGCCTACGATCGCGCCAATTACGAAATGCATCCGCCGCCACTCTCCTTCACGCCAAATTTCTAAGTAGTATGTCCGAGAAGAGATGGAAAAATTCTCCGCAAGGTATGCGGATTCGAATCGGGCGTCGTTATTGGAGTATAAAGCGCGGAAGGTGTGCGAAACCGGCCGAGCGCGGTGTCTTAGAAAATAGGCGGACACGCAGCGCGCAGGTAACGAGAACACTTTCGGGAGGTGAGCTGTACCACATCGCGTCGGCCGGCGTCATAGTCGATAGGAGGACGGAATTTCCGCGCCGAGTGTGCGGACCACAAATCACGCACCAAAGGGGGACGGGACAATGGGCGCTAGAAACTTCGCAGCAGCACACGTATTCTCGACGGATATCGCCGACATCGAATCGGAAATCCGGACGTACGTCAGCGAAATTGAGGCGGCAGAGGTCGATATCGCGCGCAAGGCAATAGAAATCGGCAAGCGCCTGCAATTCGTTAAGGAGAACGATTTAGTACACGGTCAATGGGAACCGTGGCTCCGCTCCGTCGGAATTGTTCCGCAGACAGCGCGCAAGTACATCCAAGTGTACGAGCAGTTCGGAAATCGCCCGACGCCGAGCGGTTTGACGATCGCGAAGCTATTCGAGTTGCTTACGCTCCCGTCGGATATTAAGCGCGAAGACTTCGTGGCTGCCACTCATACAACGCCAGAAGGCGATAAGACGGTCGACGCGATGACTGTGCGTGAGCTGCGTGGAGTTGTACGAGCCGTACGCGATCAGGCAGGGCTAACGAAGGCGCCGCAGGTCCGGAAGAAAGCGGAGGGAAATCCGTTCGAATCTATCGCGTTAACTGATGAAAGGAAGGGGTTTCTTTAAGACCTTCCCGTATCATGCGCGCTTAAGGTAATCGGTGAGGATTCCGCTTTAATTGACGGGCTCATTGACGTTTCGAGCGAAGTGTCTGCGGTATTGTTTGCGGAGCACTACGACGAAATCAAGGCGGAATTATCCGCGGGGCGATCTGCAACGACTATAGCGCGACAATTCCGCGCCGCTCCGGATAAAACCCCACTTAGCGGACCAATCGTGAATCCCTACGAGATACTAGACGTCTGGATTGGGGACAGCGAGAGGGTCGTACGCGATAAATACCGCGACCTTACACGGAAGCTACACCCGGATACGGGCGGTTCCGAGTTACTATTCAAAGTCGTCCAATTTGCGTGGGATCTATACAAACGACGCGGATATTAACGTACTACATGCGTTTGGAGAACGTCATAAACGGTAGGAGGCGGGGATAGTTCAAGTGCCGGGGAAGACCGCCCCTTGCTTCGGAAGCCGGGGAAAAGCGCCCCGTCTCCGGGTATCATATACCTTTTCGCGTTGCTCTTTCCCGTTTATATTTCTACGCGTTGAAAGGATAGTCTGACGCGCACGGTTTTAAGCGCGGAAGGGCAAGGAGCGTAGCGACGCGGCAGCCTGTTTACGCTGAGTCTAAGACTCGACGCAAACCTACGTAATAGAAGCGAAGGGGTATATCTTTCTTTTAAGGGACGCGCCTAGAAACCGCACCACTACGCGGTTTTTCGGAAGTTTTAGCACCGTTCCGGTGTTAAACGTAGTCGCGCTGATTTCACGAAACGGAGGAATAACGTGAGTAAAATAACGGTCATTGACGCTATCATGGGCGCCGGTAAGACGAATCACGCTATTAAGTTCATGTCGGAAGCTGCGGACGATAGGCGCTTCATCTACATAACGCCGTTCTTATCCGAAGTCGAGCGTATTATTGATCGCGTAACCGGTCGAAAGTTCGTTCAGCCGACGCGTAACGCTAGTAACGAAGGAAGTAAACTCCGCAGCTTGAAGGACGCGATCATCGACGGAAAGGATATCGCATCGACTCATGCGCTGTTTAAGGCGGCTGACGACGAGCTGATATCGCTATTGACTAGTGCCGGCTATACGCTCGTGCTGGACGAAGTCATGGACGTAATGGAACCGGTCAACGTTAAGCGCGACGATATCCGCCTTTTGCTCGACGGAGGCCGCATCCGCATCGAGGGAAACCGTATTATATGGACCGATCCGACATACGACGCGCACTTTAACGACCTGAAGATGTACGCAGAGGCGGAGAATTTATTCATCTATCGCGATACCTACGTTCTATGGTCGTTTCCGGCGCGCATCTTCAAGTGCTTCGATGAGTCCATTATCCTTACGTACTTGTTCGAGGCGCAGACGATGAGTTACTACTTCAAGCTTCACGGAATGGAGTACGAGACGGTATCCATTGAGGGAGATTCCCGCGTTCCTTACGACGTCCAGCGTGAACGGAGAGCCGCGCTAATCGAACTCATCGATGTCTACGAAGGAAAGATGAATGATACCGGCAATAGGAACGMG
>NZ_CBRA020000258.1:0-4901 GCF_000469945.2 Paenibacillus sp. P22
TCATTACCGAAGCAGACGTTCCGCACAGCATCTATGAAGTCGAGGGCGCGCGCGAAGTCGCCATCGGCTCGTCCTTGATGGACGGCTCCAGAGCAAGCTCGAGGCAGCTGGAGGCGAACCTCCGCAGCCTCGAGCTGCCTGGCGCTTGTGGCGCCGGCGATGACGCTCGCCACGGCCGGCTTGTCCAGCAGCCAGCGCATCGACAGGGCCGCGGGCTCGCATCCGGCTTCCTCGGCCAGCTCGGATACGTCTTGGCCGAGGCCGATATAATCGCCCTTCATGAAGCGGCCGAACGCCGGATCCGTCTCCAGCCGGGAGCCTGCCGGGGCGTCGGCTCCAGCTGCATATTTGCCGGTAAGGATTCCGCCTGCGAGCGGGAAGTAGGGAATCAGGCCGAGGCCTTGATCCAGACATAAAGGCACCAGCTCGATCTCGGGCGTACGGTCGGCAAGCGAGTAGCTCGTCTGAATCGAGGCATAGCGGCTCAGGCCGAGACGATCGCTGATTCCGAGCGCTTTCATGAGCTCCCAGGCCTGATAATTGGAGGCGCCGATGTACCGCACCTTTCCGGAGCGGACCATGTCGTCGAGCGTGCGGAGCGTTTCCTCCAGCGGGGTCTCGGGATCGAACGTATGGATCTGGTAAAGATCGACATAGTCCGTTCCGAGCCTGCGCAGGCTTCCTTCCAGCTCCGTCATGAGATGGCTGCGGGACGCTCCGCGGCTGTTCGGTCCTTCGCCCCTCGGAAGCCCGGCTTTCGTCGTCAGAACGATGTCGGCTCTTCGGCCCTGAATGGCTTTGCCGATGATCCGCTCGCTTTCGGTGCCGGCGTAGATGTTGGCGGTGTCGATAAAATTGATGCCGTGGCTGAAGGCGCTGTGAAGGATCGAGATGCTGGTCTCTTCATCGGCTCTTTTTCCGAAGGCGTTCGTGCCGAGACCGATGGCCGACACGCGTAGCCCGCTGGCGCCCAGCTTGCGGTATTCCATGGTTATATTCCTCCTTGACTGGTGATGGACGGCCCGGGCCGGGCCGATGCCGCGAATATTCCAACGCTTCCAATCCATACTAGCGCTAGGCCGGCTATATTGGCAATCCGAGTGAATCGAGGTGCAGCAAACGATGAAAGCCTGGAAGAGAAGATCACCCTCCGGTAAAAGACGGATATCGCCGGCAATGGCGTCCGTGCTGCTGCTGGCTGCTATTGCCGTCGCCGGGGCCGCAGCCGCTCCGTTCCGTCTCGACAAGGATGTCGTGGACGATACGACGGTCGTCAGCGCATCCCAGCTTGCCAAGCAAGCCGACTGCATCGCCGTCGGCCGCTTCTCGGACAGCGACCGGATGGTTCTGACCGACCGCACGGCTCCTCAGGGGAGGCTGGTTAATTTTGTCCAGCCGTTCACCGTGGAGCGGATGCTCAAATGCCCGTCCAGCAGCACGGTCCGAATCATAACGACCGGCATCGAGCCGTTGCCGCCGCCTTCGCAGACGGAGGCCAACGAGCGGTATCCAGGAGCCTGGGCATCCGGGCCGGACTACCTGATCTTCCTCAAGAAGCTGGAAGGACAGGACGGCTATCAGGTGCTCGGCTTGCTGAAGGGCGTATACCCGATTCAGGCTGGAAAGACGGTGAGCCTGGAGCGTCAAGGCTTCCCGGAGCTGAACGGAGTGTCCAAGGAAAATCTGGAATCCGTCGTGAAGGGACTTGAAGGCCGCTGAGCTTGCGGCTGAATTATATCACAGACGGGCCGGAAGCCGCAGGCTTCCGAAGCGGGAGCAGCAGGATGCGGCTGCCAGGCAATGGACTCGGCATAGGCTCCGAACCGGCGGGAGCGAGCCGCTTCAGCAGCTCGGATGGAATGGCGGACAGGCTGCGGCTGTCCGCCATGAGCGCTGCTGCCCGATCCGGCCTTGCGATCATCGCTCCATATGCGGCTGCAGCCGTCCTTTCCGGACCGCCGGCAATGGAAATGAGCCGCTGGCCGGGACGAAGAGGCGATCGATTCAAAAGCTTCCTCAGACCGGGGAGGTCCGGGCGTGCGATCAGCAAAGCATCCGGAAGCAGAACAGCCGGAAGAGGACTCCCGGAAGCCGGGAGCTTGCGGCGGGTCGCTTTTGGGGAGCGGGAAAATCCGATCGCCCGCAGCCGCGAGCATAGCGCGGTCAGGAACAGCCGGGGATCGCTGTTGAAATCCGGCGAGCCTTCAGGGCTCCCGTACCGGCAGCTCTCGTAATTCACGCGGATAACCCTGGCTCCCGTGCCGCGCAGGCAGCCGCAGAAGGCGGAGGTGCATCCGAGCGCCAGCACCAAATCCGGCTTGGATGGACGGGAACCGTCCGCGAGGCCGAGATGGAGCGGCGAGCCGGAGGGCAGCGAGTCCAGGCCTCCCAGGCTTGCTGCGGCGGGAATTCCGGTCAGCTCAAGCAATTCCCGGAGCTCTGCGGCGGCGCCGGAGAGGCGGACCCCCGCCCCGACAGCGAGGAGCGGACGTTTAGATACGCGCAGGCTCTCGATCAAGCCGTCGAGGTCGGAATCCCGAATCGGGGGCTCCGAGGCGAGCAGCTCCCAGTAGGCCTCCGATTCCTTGAACGGCTGCAGCGGAAGGGAATCGGCGTTTTGCTCCAGAGTGATTCCGGTCAAGCGGAACGATGCCCGGAGAGAGCGGGCGCGGTCAGCTAAAAAGAGGGCTTTGCCGATCTTGGCGTACAGGTCTGCAGCGCCCGCAACAGCGTCGAAAGAGGCGGCGTCCTCCGAATGGAACGGAGGCGTCGCTCCATCGGCAGCAAGCCTGCCCGACGGCAGGGCAGGAAATCCTTCCTTCTCGCTGTATAAGAGCAATAACAGCGCAGTGCAGCCGCCTTGCGGCCCGCTTGTCCCGATGACGGCCGCAGGCCGGCCGGCTGCAGCCGAACAGCCTTCGGCCGCAGCCTCGGCCAAGGCGAGATCCGGCAATCCTTCGGCGGCGATGCCGGAGCGGGCCGCAGCGGCGAGCAAGGATGTCTTCTCCGGCGAAGCGGCGGACCGGTCATGGAACAGATGACGGATTCCGTGGCGGGCGAGCAGGTTCATGACGGCATCCGACAGTTTCATACCCGTTTGATGTCACTCCTTTGGATGGGATCTGGCAGCCGGTCATTTCAAGGAGCGGCTGCCGAGCAGCCGCTTCTTCTTCTCTATTTACATATGTTTTCAAGCCGGTCATGGAATGGGACATTCGGTGATTTCACCGGATCCGGACGTGAAATCGGGCGGATACGCAAAAGAAGGCGGCCCGGATATTCCGGACTGCCCTCGGTTCTACCAGGTCCGCGGACCGATGAGGTCGGCGAAGGTGGTCGTTTTGGGATAGGATTTGGCCAAAGCCATGCCTTTGCGGGCTTCGGAGCGGACGGCGGCGAGCTCGGGACTGGAATAGAAGAACAGCACCTTCTCGTCGCGCCGGTCGACGGGCTTGATCGGCTTGTCGTACAGAATGAACGCGGCCCAGGCGTCGGCGATGTCCTCTCCCGCCTGATAGGCGCTGGCCTCGCGGAAGAACAGCTTCGTGTAGATGGCGGTCATGGGCTTGCCGGCCCGCGCATCCCGCACGACTTCCGGCGTCCAGAATTTGCTGTAGTACCGGGTCATCAGCGAGTCCTTGCGGAAATAAGCCCATTGGCCGCTTCCCGGAGCGGGACCTCCATATGCCGAGCCGATGATTCCGCCCGCTCCGTCCGCAGCCGCGGACGGCGAACCCAGATGGTCCAGCTCGGAGCCGCCGGGACCTTGCTGGGTGACCAGGCGTCCGAGCTCATGGGCGAGCGCCCAGCGGGTGCGCTCCTTGGCTCCCGGCGTCAGGTCGGAAGGATCGAGAACGAGCCGGACCTGGGCTTTGCCGATCGTTTCCGTCCGGGAGACGGCTCCCCGCTTGATTTCCAGCCGGAACTGCCTGATGAGGGACAGATAGGCTTTCGGATACATGGCTTTTACCTTCGTCCACAGCTGCTCGGCGGCGGCCTGCTGCATCAAGGTGACTTTATATCCGCTCTCCGGATGCAGGTTCAGCCCCCCCGCGGCGCTGATGTCGTAAAGGCCGGCCGGAAGGGTAGAGCCGTAGATCTCGCTGCCTTTGATCCCGATCGCGGTCCGGGCGGCGGCGGGCAGCGCTTCGATCAGATCGGCCACTTCCTGGTGGCTCTCCAGCATGTCGGCGTACAAGCCGTGCTCATACTGCTGCAGGCCAAGCTCGGCTTTCTCCTCGAGGCGGTTGTAGGCGGATGGCGGCAGCACAGGCTTCGCCGCCGCCAAATACTTCGATATGCCGCTGAAATAGGCCGTGCCGGCCAGCGTGCCGGAAGGGCTGTCCGGAGCGGTCAGGCCGCTCTCGGAGCCGCTGCCGCTGCCGGATGAGCCGGAGGAAGCGCTGCCCGTGCCCGTCCCGGTCATGCGGCGGGCGCCGGCGTAGCGCTCCTGCCAGTATGCCGAAGTGAGGCTCGACAGCTTGACTCCATCCACCGTGGCGGCGGCGAACTCGCGGTTGCCGGTATAGATGCCGGCGAAAGTAATCGCGGAGCCGCTGCGGAAAAAGACGGCGTCGCCCGGCAGAAGCAGGCTTTGTCCGCCTACGTCGGCTCCCTGCTTGAACTGCTCCGCGATCGTGCGCGGCAAGGTCAAGGCCGCGGGCGAGTAGCGGTAGACGTAGTAGAGGAAGCCTGAGGCGTCGAAGCCCGTTGGCGACGCGCCGCCGTAGGCATAGGGAGAGCCGAGCTGATCCAGGGCGTAATCGGCGATAGCTCCCGCAGCTTGCTGGCGGTCAGCGCTTCCTGCTGCCGATGCCGCCTGCGGGTGGACGACTYCCTYGSCAAGGACGGCCTCAACAAGGACGACTTCTACGGCGAGGCTCTCAAGGAGCTGTCCTACA
>NZ_CBRA020000259.1:0-4030 GCF_000469945.2 Paenibacillus sp. P22
GCAGCGCCAGCTCGATGTTGCCCCGGACCGTGCGCCACGGCAGCAGGGCTGCCTGCTGCGGCATATACGCGGCGCGGCCGGCTCCCTCCGAAGCCGGCTTCCCGGCGAGCATAATTTCGCCGGAGTCCGGCCGCTCCAGCCCCCCGATGAGGCTGAGCAGCGTCGTTTTGCCGCTGCCGGAAGGGCCGACGAGCGAGACGAATTCGCCTTCGCCCACCGTCAGGCACACTCCGCCAAGCACCTCGACGCGACGGCCCCCGCTGCCGAACGACTTGCGCAGATTCCGTATTTCCAGCACGTTCATCTTCCATCCTCCTTGCGCGGCCGCCAGCGCAGCGTCAGCTTCTCCGCGCCTGCGACGGCCGCGAACAGCATCAGGCTGAGCATCACGACAAGCGCGACTCCGGCGAATACAAGCGAAGTCTTGAAGCCCTTGGAGGACAGCAGCATGAAGTAGCCGAGCCCCCGGTCGGAGCCGATCCACTCCGCCACGACCGCGCTCGTCACGCTGTACGAAGCCGCGATCTTGAGGCCCGAGAACAGCTGCGGCAGCGCGCCCGGCAGCTCCAGGCCGAGGAAGCGGCGCCAGCGGCCCGCTCCGATCATCCGCATGTACCGCTCCAGGCCCGGGTCGGCTCCCTGCAGGCCGCCGAGCATGGCGACGCAGACGGGAAAAAAGCAGACGAGCATGACGAGCAGCAGCTTCGGCAGCAGTCCGAAGCCGAACCAGATGACGAGCAGCGGCCCGATTGCGATGACAGGAATGTTCTGCGACAGGACGAGCAGCGGATAGAAGCCCGATCGCACGAGCGGCAGCAAATGCAGGACAGCTCCCAGCAGCAGGCCTGCGGCCGCGCCCCCGGCGAAGCCGAGCAGCGTCAGGCTCAAGGTCGCGCCCGTATGCTGCGCCAGCCTCGGGCGCGCCGACCAGGCATCCCGGGCGATATCGCTCGGGGCGGGCAGCAGCCACGCCTCCGTCCCGGACAGACGCACGGCCGCCTCCCACAAGAGCAGGAAGGCGGCCATGACGACGACCGGAGGCAGCAGAGCCCTCCAGCGTATCGTTCTACTGTCCATCCGGGTATTTTTCCAGCAGCCGGTCCATCGAGGCGCCGTTCTCCGGGTTGTAGTATATCTTCACCTGAGAGATGACGGAGGGGCAGCCCATCGCCGCCATCTCCTTGCTCATCTCCGCGACGACGGCGAGCAGGCGCACGAGGTCGCCCTCCATCGTCGTCTCGAGCGGCGCGACGCGGTACGGCACGCCGGCCTCCTTGATGATCTCGATCGCCCGGTCCACGTACGGAAGCACGCTTTCCCCGCCGGGCGTCGTCGGCAAAATCTGAATGCTTACAAGCGCATTGGCCATATCCGGTTCCCTCTCCCCGTCAGCCGGCATCAGGATGCCGGCAAGTAATCGTTCGTGAACGCCTTGGACAGATCCGGCAAGGTGTCCAGCAGCTTGTGCTCATGCATCCATTCGGCATAATTCGTCCAGACTTCCGCCTTCTGCTCGCCCCAGCGGGGAGCGTCATCCTGATATTTGGGGCTCAGCCACTTCTGGCTGGCGCGCACCAGCTCCGGATTGAGGTCCGGAACGGCCTTGATCAGGATGTCCGCGGCGGCGTCGGGTTCGGAGATCGCGTAGGCGTAACCCTCGGAAGCTCCGGCCATGAACGCCTTCACCACATCAGGGCTTTCCTGGATCAGCTTTTCGCTCGTTTCCAGCACCGGCGTGTAGTAATCCAGCTTCTTGCTGTAGTCGGTCAAGTACACCATGTTCAGCTTCTCCCCGCGCAGCTCCGCCTCCACCCCTGTCCAGGCGTAATAGATCCAGGCGAAGTCGATATTCCGCTTCACGGCGGTGAAAAAGTCCGCGTTGCCCATGTTGACGATCTTGACCTTGCCGACATCGGCGCCCTGCTCCTGCATGAGCGAGGAGATGACCTCCTGCTCGACCGGGGCTCCCCAGCCGCCGTAGGTTTTGCCCTCGAATGCCTTCGGCTCCTTGATGCCCTTGGCCTCCGGCGAAGCAAAGCCGGAAGTGTTGTGCTGGATGACGGCCGCCAGCGACACGAGCGGCAATCCCTCGCTGCGGGCGAGCGTAATGTTCTCCTGGTAGCCGACGCCGAATTCAGCCTCTCCCTTGGCGACCAGCGTGTCGGCTGCCGTCCCCTCCGGCGGCTGCACGATCTCGACGTCGAGGCCGTGGTTCAGGAAAAAGCCCTTGTCCCGGGCGACGTACAGGCCGGTATGATTCGTGTTCGGCGTCCAGTCGAGGACGACCTTCACCTTCTTGACCGGCGCGGACGTGCTCGTTCCGGCGCTGCCGGAAGGCGCAGGCGTCGCTGTGCCGCTGTTCCCGCTGCCGTTGTTCCCGCCGCTTGCGCCGTTCCCGTTCCCGCCGCAGCCTGCCAGCAGCGTCGCCAGAACAAGTGCGGCCAGCCCCGCTTTTTTGCCCATCCCGCTTGAAATGCCCATGTTGCTTCCCCTTCTTTCTCTCGCAGCCGTGAGCCCGCCCGGGCCTTGTCCGGAGCGCCAGCATGAGAGGAACAATAAAAAAAAGACGTCTCCCAAGGAAGACGTCTTCGTCACGTGAATCCTTTTGCGCCCGAGGGCGGCAAAAGGCTCGGATGACATGCGGTTCCTACGCTGGCATTATCCAGATCAGGTTTAACGGGTCGGGATGCTTCTCCCCTCTCAGCCGGCGTACGCCAGCTCCCCAGGCTCATTCGGTTGTCAATAGAGCCATTATAGCAGAGAAGCCTTTTATTGCAACCTTCCGTGTCGAAATTTGCGGGCGCGCGGCATCACGTAGAGCCGGCTTCCGGACTTTCCGAGCCTGAAGACGGCTGCTTGGCGTCAGAGTCGGCAGGCGCTCCGCGAGCCTTGTTCCGCTCGCCGTTTTTGCCGTCAGAGCCAGGACTCTCGTCCTGCTGCCCGTCCTGGCTTCCGGCCTTTTCGGCGCTCCCATCGGCTCCTGCCTTCCCGTTTCCCGGCTGTCCGCTTCCGCTTGCCTCGGCTCCGCCGGCCGCCGCATTCCCGGCTCCGCTTTGGCCGCTGCCGCTCTGACCGCCGGCCTCCCCGGCCCTTGGCCTGACCGCCGGCTCCCGCCTTTGCGCCGCCTTGCCCCGCTTGCCGCTGCGCTTTCTTTTTGACCCATCCGATTCCCATGACGAGCATGAGCAGCGGCAGCGCGATCTGGTAATAGGGACTGAATTTCAGGTAGACGGTCATGCCCGTCCACAAATGCTGCGACATGATCGGCTCCAGGAAGCTTGCCGTGAAGATGAGCGGGGCCATGACGAGGGCGCCGGCCCGATAGGGAACTCCCCAGGCTGTCCGCAAAGCGATGACCGAACCGAAAAACAGTCCCGTAGCCTTGACGTACAGCCCGATGTACAGCAGCAGCGTCACGAGAATATCGAGCCGCTCCAGAAAGTTGAACAGCCGGATCTGCTCCACCGCCTCCAGCGTCGGAAGCTCGGCGAGCCGGTACAGCTCCGGACCGAGCACCATCATCAGCACCATGTTGACCGCGATCAGGAACAGCGAGACGCCGATGTAGGCGCCATAGGACATCGCGCCTGTGGACGGGGAGCGTCTGGCATAGGTCCAGAACATCATCAGCACCATGACCTGTCCGAACGGAAACGACAGGATATCGGGAAACGCCGCGTGCAGGACCGGCCTGAAGCCGTTCTCCAGCACAGGCCGCAGACGGTTGAAGTCGAGCAGGCCCGACGCCAGAAACAACCCCAGAAGGGAAATGTAGCTGACGGCCAGCACCGGAATCAGCACTTGGTTGACCCGGAAGAACGCCTCTACTCCCTGCCTGGCGGTGTAGTAGACGATTCCCGTCAAAACCAGCATCGTGCACCACATCGGCGTCTGGGGCAGCAACGTGGCGGAGATCAGCTCCCCGAAGTCGCGCACGTTGCGCATCGACTCCAGGGCGAAGACGACAGCCAGCGCAGCGCCGAGCAGGCCGCCGAGCAGCTTGCCGAAATGCAGCTTGTACAGCCCGACC
>NZ_CBRA020000260.1:0-4199 GCF_000469945.2 Paenibacillus sp. P22
CGCTCCTCGCCGTCCGGCGACTCCTTCACGAGCACCGCGGCCAGTCCGCGCGACCTGCGCAGCGCTTCAAGCCGCTCCTGCGGCAGCTCCAGCAGCTCCGAGAGGCTGCAGCCTTCGCATGTATCGACGCCGAGCAGCTCGATCGCCCGCTGGTTGGACACCATGACCGTGCCGTACTCGTCCGCGGCGATGACGCCGTCGCTCATGTTCGAGAGGACGGACTGCAGCTTCTCGTTCTCCTCCTCGTTGACGGAGAGAGCTTCCCGCAGCCGATGCGTCATCTCGTTGAACGCCTCGCTGAGGCGGCCGATCTCGTCGTCGGCGAGCACCGGCACCTGCTGGTCGAAGCGTCCTTCCGCCACGGCCTCCGCCTGGCGGGTCAGCCCTTTGATCGGCTGGTGATCGTATGCGCCAGCACGACGCCAAGCACGCCCGTGAGGCCGAGCGCAATCAGCGTGCCGGAGACGAAGATCCGGTTGACGCGGTCGACCGTAGCGTTGACCTCGGTCATCTGAGCGACGATGTAGACCGCCCCGACGATCCGGTTGTCGGAGGATTTGATCGGCTGCGTGATGATCTTTTTGCGCACGTTGTCCTCGTCGAGGATGTCCTGCTCGTTGTCGGGAATGCCCTGCAGCGCCTGGCTGACCATCAGGGAGGTGTTTTTCTTCCCTATGTAGCCGCTGTAGGCATCCGACGCCGCCAGCACGCGGCCGCTGGCGTCGAGCACCTGCAGCTCCGAGCCGCTGCGGCTGAACAGGCTGTTGACGTATTCCGACAGGGACGAGGCTTCCTTGCCGCTGTCGGCGGGCGCGGCCAGGCTCTCCTCCGTCAGCTTGTCCGCCGCCAGCACGGCCAGAGCGCGCGCCTGATCGTTCAGGCTGTTCGTGAACGTCTCGGTCAGCGACGTCTTCACCGAGCTGACGAAATACACCGCGATCACCTGCATGGAGATCAGGATGAGCAGCATGTAGATCGCGATCAGCTTGACCTGGATCGTGCTGAACCAGCGGCGCCCCTTCATCAGCCGCCGAAGCCGCCGTGCTTCGGATTGCGCATGAGGTAGCCCAGTCCGCGGCGGGTCAGAATGTATTCCGGACGGCTCGGGTCATCCTCGATCTTCTCCCGGAGCCGGCGGATCGTCACATCCACGGTGCGGACGTCGCCGAAATACTCGAAGCCCCACACCGCCTGCAGCAGATGCTCGCGGGTCATGACCTTGCCGCTGTGGCGCGCGAGGTAATAGACCAGCTCATACTCCCGGTGCGTCAGATCGAGCGGCTGGCCGTCCTTGTAGACGACGTACATATCCGTATCGATGAACAGGTTGAACAGCTTCAAGCCCTGCTGCTCTTCCCCTCCTTCTTCCTTGCTTCCCGGACTCGTCCCGGAGGAAGCCTCCTGGATTTTCTGCGTGCGCCGTAGATGGGCCTTCACCCGCGCGAGCAGCTCGCGCGTTCCGAACGGCTTGGTCACATAGTCGTCCGCGCCAAGCTCAAGCCCGAGCACCTTGTCGATCTCCGTATCCTTCGCGGTCAGCATGATGATCGGCGTCTGCAGGCGCGTACGCACCTCGCGGCATACATCCATGCCGTCCTTCACCGGCAGCATCAGATCCAGCAGAATCAGATCCGGCTGCTCCTCGAATGCCATGCGAACCGCTTCGCCGCCGTCGAAGGCGCAGATGACCTCGTAGCCTTCCTTCTCCAGGTTGAATTTCAATATATCCGCGATGGGACGCTCGTCGTCCACCACCAGTATTTTGCCGTGCATTCCCGTCACCGCCTGCCTCTTGGACTGTTGATTCCGTTACCTTCTAGTTTACCATAAAAGAGCACGGGCACGCCTTGCATGGCCGTCTCGTCCGCAACGAAAAACACCCGGATAACCCTTGCGGGCATCCGGATGCTGTAGCTTGTTATAAGAATTTGAGCGGATTTTGCAGCGCTCCGTTCTTGTAGATCTCGAAATGCAGATGAGTGCCGAAGGAATGGCCCGTATTGCCCATGACCCCGATGGCCTGGCCGCGGTCGACGACCTGGCCGGTGCGCACCGACAGCTTGCTCATATGTCCGTACAGCGTCTTGTAGCCGTTGCGGTGATTGATGATGATGGCATTGCCGTATCCGCTCTTCTGGCCCGCGAATTCGATGTACCCCTCGTCCGCCGCCTTGATCGTGCTGCCGCCGACGAGGTCGATGCCCTTGTGCAGCTTGCCCCAGCGGGTGCCGTACGTGCTCGTGATGCGATGGCCCGATACCGGCCAGATGAAGTCCCCGCTTCCTTCCCCGACGACGACCTTCGTGCCGCGCACGACGATTTTCGGAACGGATTTTCGGATGACGTCGATGCTGACGAGATCCTCGCTCATCTTGTAGCCGTTCTGCTTGACGACCGAATAGGTGAGCCGCTTGGAGCCCGGCTGTCCCTGCTGGATGACCTTCGACTCGCCGGCTTTCATCGTCGCTTTTTTCTGGATGATCACCTGCGGCTCGGTCGTAATGATCTCCGACTGGCTTTCCGTCGTGACCACGTTGATCGCCGGCTTTTTGACCGTCAGG
Source organism: Paenibacillus sp. P22 (assembly GCF_000469945.2). Lineage (NCBI taxonomy): Bacteria > Bacillati > Bacillota > Bacilli > Caryophanales > Paenibacillaceae > Paenibacillus > Paenibacillus sp. P22. The sequence continues at coordinate 2,562 of NZ_CBRA020000260.1, forward strand.
TCCAGGATGTCGCCGGCCTTGATCATATCGTCTTCGATCGTCGGGTTGTTCTGATAGATGACTTCCTTGGAAATGCCGAACTTGGACGCGATGCAGCCGACGCAGTCGCCCTTGAGCACCGTATACTTCGTGTCGGTCGATGTGCCGCTCGTCAGAATGCGCTGCAGCTGGTCCTGGCCGAGGATCTCGGAAGGATCCAGCTCCGCCGCCTCATCCACCGTCACGTCCTCGGCGAATTTGACGCCGCTGATGCCGTTGGCAGGCGCGGCGGCCTTCGTCGAAGCCGACAGAGTCATGACCTTGAGGGCGCTCTTCATCCGCTGAGGAGGCGCGTATTTCCTTTGCAGCTGATCCAGCACGGTTCTGGCCGTCTCCTCGTTCTTCACGATTCCGATGACTTTGCCGTCCACCTTGACCGCCGCTCCCGTCGCCGTCGCCGTGAAGCCCTCCGCCAGCTTGTCCAAGGTCGCTTCGCTATCGGGCTTCCCCTTGTATTCCCGGACCTTCTCGTAGGAAATCGTTCCCGTATGCAGCGTCATGGTCAGGTTGGGATGCGACTCTGCGGTTTCCCGCTCCTTCTTCTTGACCATCGCGGCCACCGTGGACGGCTTGTCTACCGTCCCTACCGGCTTGCCGTCCAGAAGAACCTGGTAATATTCGTTCGTATGGGTGTTGACGTAATGGGAATAGCCCCAATAGGAGCCTCCTGCCAAAACGGCGAGCAGAAGCGCCGCCGCTCCGATCCAGCCCCATTTTTTTCGCGTTGGCCCCGGTGCGGGCCTCATATCCTTAAGCGGTTCTTGTTGGTTGTAAGCAATCACTACCGTGTCTCCTTCTTCGCATGCTCGATTGCATTTGCTTTTTTGGTCCTATGTATCTCGCCAGGTCCCGAGCAACTATGCCGCTGGGCTGAACGAGCAAGGAATCAGCAAGGGAATCGGCTTGATCAGTCAAGCAATACGGCTTCCGCCCCTAAAGGGCGCACATGCAGAGCAATCCGAACCTCTTTGCTCGGCTCCGATGGTCGAATCGAATGAAGTCAAAAAAAGACGAATGCTCCGATTGGAGAATTCGCCTTTAACTTTACCATAGGTTCATTTTAACGGACAACCGAGGCTTGGACGGTGCGAGATTAAGATTTTTTCAGAATGGCCGGCATCTTTCGGCAACAGGCGGCAGGACGCCGTTTAACCGCGGACACAATTTCGCCACTCGAATCATAACCAGTATGGTCGAGTAACACTTTGAACCACCGCTAGGATTCAATTCATATATTTTGCGGCTGGCCCGACGCTCCTCCTGCGTCATCGGAACCGGGATCGGCCGACGGCTGCGCCTGAGGAGATGCTGCGGAAGAACGATCCGGCGAGGGAGAGGGGGAGGCCGCAGCGGAGGGAGCCCCGGCAGAAAAATCCGGTGCGGATGCTCCACTGCCCAAGCTGCCGGATCCTCCGTCTCCTCCCGCTGCGGAGCTTCGCGGCATTCCGCTTCCCCCGGAAGCTCCGCTGCCCGCAGGAGGCATTCCGGACTCGCCGCCTCCACTGGCGGCGGGCGACCCGCTGCCCGCCTCCCAGGACGGGCTKSASCMGCTYGGATTTGTCCGAGCCCTTCTTGCCGAACGATCCCATCATGACCTTC
>NZ_CBRA020000261.1:0-17303 GCF_000469945.2 Paenibacillus sp. P22
GCCGTGCCCGCGCGCAGGCCGGTCAGCCGGGCCATCGCTTCCGTAAGGCCGCCGACTCTCGTGCCCGGCGGAACGATCTCTCCGCGCAGCTTGGTGGCCGTCAAATCCTCCAGGCGCGGATCCAGCGAGCCGAAGAAGTCGGCGCCCGGATAGCCGTCGCGCTTGTGCCAGGCGGCTTTGTAGCCGGCCGTGCAGCTGTTGCGGACGAAAGCATCGGTCAGCCTGTAAATGACCCAATCCGCCGCTTCCATGAACAGATCGGCCCGTTCGTAAATATCCGGGGCTTCATCGAGTATTTGCCAAACTTTGGCGAGCATCCACTCGGAGGACAGCTTGCCGCCGTAGCGCTGCAGCCAGGCTTCGCCTCTCTGCTCCGCCGCTTCGTTCAGCTTGTTCGCCTCGTCCTGCGCCGCGTGATGCTTCCACAGCTTCACCCAGCTGTGCGGATGGCCCGCATGCTCCGGCAGCAGGCAGAGCGGCGTCCCCGCGCCATCGACAGGCAGCATCGTGCAGGCCGTGAAGTCGATGCCGATGCCGATAATGTCTTCCGGATCGACGCCGGATAGCCGGAGCACCGCCGGAATCGAGCTTCCCAGCACTTCCATGTAGTCCGAAGGATGCTGAAGCGCCCAGTCCGGCTCCAGCTCCAGCCCCGAGCCCGGCAGCCGGCGGTCGATGACATGATGGCGGTACGGTGTGACATGATCCGCGATCTCGGAGCCGTCGACCAGATCGACCAGGACGGCCCGGCCGGACTGCGTCCCGTAATCGACGCCGATGGCGTATTTCCTTTTCATGGCTGCGAGCCCTCCTTGGGAATGGATTGGCCGTAATAAGCGCCCGATCCGTGCTTGCGCAAATAGTGGCGGTCCAGCAGCAGCTCCGACATGCCGGCCAGATCCGGCTTCAGCCGGAAGCTGCGGTAAGCCATCTTGGCCACCTCCTCCAGCACGACGGCGTTATGGACCGCTTCGGACGGATCCTTGCCCCACGTGAACGGAGCATGGCCATGGACGAGGACGCCGGGAATGGCGTCGGGATCGCGGTTCAGGAACGTCTCTGCGATAACCCTTCCCGTCTCCTTCTCATATGCGCCCTCGATCTCCGCGGCGTTCATCGGACGGGTGCAGGGAATCTCGCCGTGAAAATAATCCGCATGGGTCGTGCCGAGAGCCGGTATTCCGAGCCCGGACTGGGCCCAAGCCGTCGCCCAGGAGGAATGGGTATGGACGATGCCGCCGATGGATGGAAAGGACCGGTACAGCACCAGATGGGTCGGCGCGTCCGACGACGGCTTCCACCTTCCCTCCACGACGTTTCCTTTGAGATCCACGACCGCCATGTCGTCCGCCGTCATGTCCTCATAAGGAATCCCGCTAGGCTTGATGACGACAAGGCCGGAGCCGCGGTCGATGCCGCTGACATTGCCCCAGGTGAACGTGACCAGGTTGTAGCGAGGCAGGTCGAGATTGGCTTTGAGCACTTCTTCCTTCAACTGCTGAAGCATAGAGCGAGGCCTCCTTTCGCCGATTCCACCCCATTATATACTTGTATGTACATCTTGGGAATATATGAACCATAAAAAGACCAGCCTGTACATACATCAGGCTGGTCTTGATTCTCGATTCCAATACTAAACCATCACTTTTCCAGGGCTGCCGTGGAATCGCGGATGACAAGCTCCGGCTTGTAGACGAACTCCTTCGCCTCGCCCGGACGGCCTTCGATCAAGCCAAGCAGCGTCTCGGCCGCCTTGATGCCAAGCTCCGCCTTCGGATGCGTGAGGCTCGTCAGCTTGACCGGACCCGCGACCGCATAAGCGGAGTCGTCGAAGCCCGTCAGCGACAGATCGCCGGGCACCGACAGCCCGAGGCCCGCCGCGGCATCGACCAGCCGCACAGCCAGCTCGTCGTTGTAGCAGACGAGAGCGGTCGGACGGCGGTCTCCGGTCAGAAGACGGGAAGCCGCTTCAAGCGGCTTCCCATGCTTGTCCTCGGAGGAGTACAGCACGAGCCGCTCCGGGTGCAGCGGTATTCCCTTCTCTCTGCAGGCTCTCATGAATCCCTTCATCCGCATCGTTCCCTGGATGTCGTCGGTCTTGAAAAAGCCGGCCAGCTCCCGATGGCCGAGGCTGATGAGATGGGAAGCCGCCTCATATCCGCCCGCTTCGTCATCGACCCTAATGCAAGGACAGTCGAGACCCGAATAACGCTCGTTGATCATGACGAACGGAATCCCCTCCAGCTCCAGCCGGATGTACAGGTCCATGTTCGCGTTTCCCTGGGCGCTCTTCGTCGGTTCGATGATGAGCCCGCTTGCCGGGTAGGAAAGCATCCGCTCCAGGCTGTCCCGCTCCTTGAGCTTGTCGTTGTCCGTGCTGGAGAGGAGGAGCCCGCAGCCTCGGCGGCTCAGCTCGCTCTCCGCGCCCCGGACGATATGGGGGAAGATATAGTCGGAAATATACGTCGTCACCATGCCGATCGTCGGCGTGTCTCCGGCGGTGCGTACGCGCAGCCGGGAGACGAACGTCCCCTTGCCTTGGACCCGGTAGAGCAGCCCGTCGTTCACCAGCTCTCCGATCGTCTGCCGGACCGTCTGCCTGCTGAGGCCGAACATGGCCGCGAGTTCGTTTTCCGAGAGCATCTGCTCGTCGGCCTTGTACCGTCCCTCCTGCAGCCAATCTCCAATCTGCTGCTTCAACGCCAAATATTTCGGAACCTTGTCATCCATCCCAGCACCCCGTCGCATATATTTACATGATTATATCATATTTAAGTTGTACATACATGTTTGATGAGCTATGATAAGGCTGGAAAACAAACCCTTCTATATAAAGCGAACATTTGATCGAGCGGAGTCGATGGAATGATTTCTGGAGAAGCAGAGCTTACGAAGCGTTTTTCTCCGAAAACTTGAAGCGTTCGCCTTTAACCCGTATATCCCCTATTCATAGGGATTTTTTCGAGAAATCCGGGTCTAACAGCGATCGGAAGAGCATTCCATCTGCGCAGCGGCCCCTGTTCGTTTCCGTTCAATTTATATAGACCAAATCGATGCGAACGAGGTGCAGGCGAATGGCTCTTCAAGCAAAAATGGCTGTCGACAGGGATTTTGTCATCGGCCGCGTGGACAACCGGCTTTACGGTTCTTTTATCGAGCATCTGGGCCGAGCCGTCTACGGCGGCATCTATGAGCCGGAACATCCTCTCGCGGACAGCAGCGGCTTCCGCCGGGACGTCCTGGACATGGTGAAGAAGCTCCAGGTACCGATTGTCCGCTATCCGGGGGGCAACTTCGTGTCAGCCTATGACTGGAAGGATGGCATCGGCCCCCGGGACAGCCGTCCGAGCCGGCTGGAGCTGGCATGGCGCACGGTGGAGCCGAATCTCGTCGGCATGAACGAATTCGCCGACTGGGCGAAGGCGGCCGGAACCGATGTCATGTGGGCGATCAATCTCGGCACCCAGGGCATGGAGGATGCCCGGCAGGCGATCGAATACGCCAACCATCCGGGAGGCAGCTATTGGAGCGATCTGAGGATTTCCCACGGCTATAAGGAGCCCCATGGAATCAAAACCTGGTGTCTCGGCAACGAGATGGACGGTCCATGGCAGATTGGCCAGAAGACCGCCGCCGAATACGGCAGAGCCGCATCGGAAGCCGCCAAGGCGATGCGTCAGGTCGATCCTTCCATCGAGCTGGTCGCCTGCGGCAGCTCCGGCCTTGGCATGCCTACCTTTGCAGAATGGGAAGCGACGGTGCTCGACCTGTCCTATGACCAGGTGGACTACCTGTCGCTGCACCAATACTACGGCAATCATGAAGGCGACACCCCCACTTTCCTGGCGCGGTCGCTTCAGATGGACGAGTTCATTGAAAGCGTTGTCGCGATCTGCGATTACGTCAAAGCCAAAAAGCGCAGCAAAAAGCGGATCCACCTGAGCTTCGACGAGTGGAACGTCTGGTATCATTCCAATGAATCCGACCGCAAGCTGGACCCTTGGCAGATCGCTCCCCCGCAGCTTGAAGACGTCTACAACATGGAGGATGCGCTCGTCGTCGGCTGCATGCTGATCTCGCTGCTCAAGCATGCCGACCGCGTCCATATCGGCTGTCTCGCCCAGCTCGTCAACGTCATCGCGCCCATCATGACCGAGAACGGAGGCAGCGCCTGGGCGCAAAGCATTTATTATCCGTACTTGCACGCTTCCCTTTTCGGCCGCGGCCAGGCGCTCGTGCCCCTGATCCGCTCTCCCAAATACGACACCAAAGAAATCACCGATGTTCCTTATCTGGAGTCCGTCGCCGTCCATCGCGAGGAAACCGGCGAAATCACGATCTTCGCCGTCAACCGCAGCCTGGACGAGGAGCTGCTGACGGAAATCGACCTCCGCAGCTTCGGGACATGCTCCTTGATCGAGCATATCGTGCTCGACAATCCCGATCTCAAGGCGTTCAATACAGCGGCTAGGCCCGACACGGTCCTTCCCCGCACGGGCGGAAGCTCGACCGTGGACGGCTCCAAGGTCGCCGCTTCCCTGCCGAAGGCTTCCTGGAACGTGATCCGTCTCCGGACCATTTCGTAAGCCGATTGCAGGTTGCAGGAATGACAAGCAAGGGACTCCGGCGGACGCTGCCGGAGTCCCTTCAGGTTTTTTTCGTTCCCTCATCATCCATCGGTCGCTGATTCCGAGCGGCTCCTTGTTCCACACCTAAGATGAAAACGCTTTAAACCGCATCCGCTCATCCGGTCCCCGATTGGAACCTTGGCCCGGACCGACTATAATAGAATAGATTTCCTGTTCAACCTACTCTATTTCTATGGGGGTTCCTATGCGACCTACTCAACAGCAATTGGAAAACTACGCCGACATTATCGTCCGCGTCGGTGTCAACGTGCAGCCGAATCAGAAAGTCGTCGTCATGGCTCCGATCACCGCCGCGCCTCTCGTTCGGCTGGTGTCGTCCAGAGCGTATGCAGCCGGTGCCCGCGACGTCCACGTCGAGTACAATGACGAGGAGCTGACCCGCATCCGCTTCAAGCAGGCGCCGGAGGAGAGCTTCTCGGAATATCCGGCATGGCGCGCCAATGCCATGAAAGGGTTCGCCGACGAAGGCGCCGCCTTCATCCAGATCTACTCCCCGAACCCGGACCTGCTGAACGATATCGATCCGGACCGGATGGCGACCAGCTCCAAGACGGCATCAACCGCTCTCGCTCCTTACCGCAATGCGCTGATGAACCACGAGAACGCCTGGACGCTCGTATCCTACGCCACTCCGGAATGGTCCGCCAAAGTATTCCCGGGCATTCCCGTAGAAGAAGCGGTCGAGAAGCTGTGGGACAGAATCATCGATGCCACCCGGATCGGTCTCGACAATCCGGTCTCGGCATGGGAAGAGCATAACGCCACCCTGCTGTCCATGGTCGACCGGCTCAACGCCAAGCGCTATGCGGAGCTCCGCTATACGGCTCCCGGCACGGAGCTGACAATCGGACTTCCGGATGGCCATCTCTGGCTCGGAGGAAGCAAGGAAAATTCGCGCGGCGTCATGTTCAATCCGAACATGCCGACGGAGGAAGTGTTCACAATGCCGCACAAGGATCGGGTGAACGGAACCGTTCGCAGCACGAAGCCGCTGAACTACAATGGACAGGTCATCGACGGCTTCTCCTTGACGTTCAAGGACGGCAAAGTCGTCGAGTTTTCCGCCGAGCAAGGCTACGAGACGCTGTCCAAGCTGCTCGCGACCGACGAAGGCGCCGTGCAGCTCGGCGAAGTCGCGCTTGTGCCGAACGATTCCCCGATCTCGAATTCCGGCATTACCTTCTTCAATACTCTGTACGACGAGAACGCATCCTGCCATCTCGCTCTCGGCCAAGCCTATCCGGTCAACCTGGAAGGCGGCTCGGACCTGTCTCCCGAGGAGCTGGCTGCCCGCGGCTCCAACCGCAGCCTCGTCCATGAGGACTTCATGATCGGCTCGCCGGAGATGGACATCGACGGCGTCACGCAGGACGGCAAGATCGAGCCGATCTTCCGCGCCGGCAACTGGGCTCTCTAGGTTAAAAACCCGGCCTATCAGGAAACTAAAACAAAAAGCAATCCGGAAGCCAGGCTTCCGGATTGCTTTTTGTTCTTCAGCGGCATTGGAGGAGGAATCCGCCGGCGCTGTTCGGCAGACGAGTCGGAAGCAGCATCGCCGGCAGCCTGTGCTTCCATCCCTTACTTCGCTTCCGCAGCCTCAGGCATCGCTTCCGGACGGGAGCAGCTGCTGACCATCTCGTAGTGCCTGCCCTCGGCGGAGGCGTCATGGAAGCCGTGCATCGCCTCCAGCACATGGTAGGCCATCTCGCCGCTGGCGCGATGCGGAATTCCCTCCGCGATGGAGCGGGCCAGGTCGGCCACGCCGATGCCGCGGTTGTTGTCCGTGAAGCCGTGCGTGAGCGGAATCTCTTCCGCCGCATCGGCTCCCTGCCTGCGCAGCCGGACGACGCCCCCGAAATTATTGGGATCCGGAACGAGCAGCGTGCCTGCCGTGCCGTAAATCTCGATATTCGGCAGCGTTCCCCCGACCGGGGTGTCGAAGCTCGTAATGAGCGTGCCGACCGTGCCGTTCTCGAAGTCGATCACCCCGGCGATATGGGTCGGAACCTCGACGTCGATCACTTCTCCGCGCTTGGGCTCGCTGCGGACGGTCCGCTGCGGATGCGAGACGACTGCCGAGCCGGTCACCCTGCGGATCGGACCGAGCAGATTCACGAGAGCGGTCAAATAGTACGGGCCCATGTCGAACATCGGTCCGCCGCCCTTCTTGTAGTAGAAGGCCGGATCGGGATGCCAGCTCTCGTGGCCGCCGCTCAGCATGAAGCCGACTGCGGCGATCGGACGGCCGATCGCTCCGTCGTCGATCAGCTTGCGGCAGGTCTGGATGGCGCCGCCGAGGAACGTTTCGGGAGCGCTAGCCACCCGGAGCCCTTTGCTGGCGGCCAGCTCAAGAACCTGACGGCCCTCCTCGCGCGTGACGGCGAGCGGCTTCTCCACATACACATGCTTGCCGGCTTCCAGCGCAGCCAGGCATACCGGGGCATGGGCCTGCGGAATCGTCAAGTTGACGACGATTCCGATCTCCGGATCTGCGAGCAGCTCTTCCACTGTATAGGCATGGGGAATGCCGTATTCCTCCGCCATGGCGCGCGCTCTGGAGGGATCCATGTCGGCGCAGGCCGCCAGCTCCACCTCGGGATACTGCTTCAGGTTCGTGAAATAGATGCGGCTGATGTTGCCGCAGCCGATGACGCCGACTTTAATGGGGTTCATAGTATTGGGGCCTCCTTGGGCTGTCGTTGTTCTAGGCTTGCGGACGGGCGGCCCACAGGAAGCCCCGTCTCATCAGTTCGAGCACCGGAGGCATCTCGACGATATTGGCCTGATGTCCGAGCGTATTGTGGTAGACGCGTCCTTGGCCCCATGTCTTCGTCCAGACGACGGGCATCTTGACGCCGTCGAAGTCGGTCGCCGCATGTACGGTGATGGCTGGATCGACGTGCATGTAGTATTTTTCCGAGGAAACCTCGAAATCTCCGATTCCCTCTGTCAAAGGATCGTCCGGGCGGCTCATGCTCACCTCGTATCTCACCCCGTCGTTGCCGGGATGCGCGACCCATTGTCCGCCGACCATATGCTGATATTCGACTTCATTGCGGAAGGCGTCGCTCATCCCTCCGTGGCAGCCGGCGATGCCGCAGCCGGCCTGCACCGCATCCAGCAGCGGGCGCAGCTGCTCCTGAGCGATGCTGCCCATCGTCCAGATCGGGACGATCAGATCGAGCGAGATCATCAGCTCCGCGTCCTTGAAGCTGTCCAGCGTATCCGAGACGACAACGTCGAATTGTTCCTTGCCCAGCAGCTCCGCGAAAATCGCGGCCACCTCTTTCGGCTGATGGCCGTCCCATCCGCCCTGCACGATCAATGCTTTTCTCATAGTGCACCCGCCTTTGTCCTCATATCGTTTTGGAGCTTCACGCTTCCTGCATTTCCTGTAGGGCTACCCAGCGTCGCTCCGCGATGGAACGGTCGACCGCCTCCAGCACCTCCTGGCATTTGACGCCGTCGACGAAATTCGGCGAAGGCTGGCGGTCTTCATGAATGGCGGTGAACAGCTCCAGCATCTCATGCGTGAACGTATGCTCGAATCCGATCGTATGCCCTGCCGGCCACCAGGCGTTGATATACGCATGCGGAGCATCGGTGACGAGCACCCGGCGGAAGCCTTGCACATCGTCCGCATCGTCGGTGAAATACACCTGCAGCTCGTTCATCCGCTCGAAATCGAAAATGACGCTGCCTTTGCTGCCGTTGATCTCGAAGGAATTGGTGCTCCGATGACCCGCCGCGAAGCGGGTCGCCTCGAAGCTGCCGAGCGCGCCGCCCTCGAAGCGGGCGAGGAACAGCGTCGCGTCGTCGACCGTGACCGGACCGCGCGGAGCGTCCTTGTCGCCCTTGGCGCTCAGTCCCGTCATCTCGGCGGCGATGGGCCGGTCCTTGACGAAAGTTTCGCTCATGCCGATCACCTCGCTGAACTCTCCCACCAGGTAACGGGCCATGTCGATCAGGTGGGCGCCGAGATCGCCATGCGATCCGGAGCCGGCGATATCCTTCTGCAGCCTCCATACGAGCGGGAAGTCCGGATCCAGAATCCAGTCCTGAAGGAACCAGGCGCGGAAATGATAGATTTGGCCGAGCCGTCCTTCATCGATCAGCTTCTTGACGAGCTGCACGGCCGGCGAGAACCGGTAGTTGAAGCCGACCATATGCTTGATTCCGGCTTGACGGGCCGCCTCCAGCATCTCCCTCGCATCCGGCAACGACAGAGCGAGCGGCTTCTCGCAGAACAGATGCTTGCCTGCTGCCGCTGCGGCCAGCGCGATTTCCTTGTGCGCATCGCTCGGAGCGTTGATGTCGATCAGGTCGAGATCGTCCCGCTGGACGAGCCGTCTCCAATCCGTCTCGGCTTCCTCCCAGCCGAACTGGGCGCGGGCCTGCTCGACGGCTGCGGCATCGCGGCCGCAGAGAACCTTCAGCTCCGGACCCGCAGGGGCATCCGGGAAAAACATCGGCAGGGCGCGATAGGCATTGCTATGCGCCTTGCCCATGAACTTGTAGCCAACCATCCCAACCTTGATCTTCTTCACCGACATCATCTCCTTCAATGGATTCTGTTGTCTGCTTGCCTTCGCCTCATGGACGGCCGGGGCGGTACAACAGCGTCGAATCCCTCGCCGCCAGCCTCGTAGCCAGCATGAGCTCATGGGAAGGCGCGATGCCGCCCTCCGCCTCGCCGATCGCCCGCAGCGCAGCCTGCCGGCCGACTTCGTCGAAAGGGACCGCCACGGAAGTAAGCTGCGGGCTCGTCATGGAAGCTCCATCCGAGCCGTCATATCCGGCGAGCGCGTAATCCCTTCCGGCCTGGATCCCTTTCTCCAGCAAGCCTTGCATGATGCCGATCGCCATCCGGTCGTTGCCGGCATACACGCTGTCGGCCTGTCCGCTCCGCAGCAGCTCCTCTACCCGAGAGGCAAGCGCCAGGCCGCTCTTGCGGCTGTACTTGCCTTCAAGAACGATATGCGGCGACAGCGGCAGATCCGCCTGCTCCAACCCCTCCACATAGCCGGCATACCGGTCTCCGCTGTTGGAATACTGCGCAGGACCGCCGACAAAGGCAATGCTGCGGCAGCCGAGTCCGTGCAGATGGGCTACCGTCTGCCGGCTCCCTGCGGCATGATCTCCGTCTGCCGTCCGATGCTCCAGTCCTTCGAACCGCTGGCCTGCGACGGCGTAGGGATAGCCGGCCGTCTCCAGCTCCATCAGCGCCTCCCTCTCTCCCGGAATCCCGCTCGAACCGAGCACGATGCAGGCATCCGCCTTGCGGGATCGGAACAAGCCGGCATATGGACTTGCATCTCCCGGCTGCCGGAAGATCAGCAGCAGATTCAGCCCCCGCTCGCCGGCCGCAAGACCGATACCGCCGAGCAGCTGCGAGAAGTAGAAGGTGGAGAAGAGCGGCACGTTCGGCATGAACGGCAGCACGACGCCCAGGTTTCCGCTCCTCTTCTTCGCGAACTGCCGGGCGATGTCGCTAGGCACATAACCCAGCGCGTCCGCCGCCTCCAGCACCTTGAGCCGGGTTGCCTCCTTGATCGGCCCCGTCCCGCTCAGCACCCGCGACACGGTCGCCTCGGATACGCCCGCGAGCTTGGCGACTTCCGTCCTTTTTGTCATTCCACAGCCTCATTTGCCTTAAATATATACTCATGTACGCGTGTACATTTTTTTCATGAAAACGCTCTTATGTCAATGCAATCCTGCGACAACAAAGCGATGAATGGCGCAATAGCGAACAAAAAAAACCCGGCATGGCCGGGGGGATGAATCAAATGAACGGCATCGTTTGCGAATGGGCCGCGCCGCGTCACCTATCCCGTCTTCCTGCCGAACCGGATCCGCGGATCCAGCAGCAGATAGATCATATCCGCGATCCAGGAAAATAGGACAACGAGAGCGGTAACGAGGAGGATGACGGCGATCAGCAGCGGATGGTTGCGCGAAAGAGCGGCGTAAACCATCAGCGATCCGAGACCGCCCCAATTGAACACGTTCTCGACGATGGCCGAGCCGCTGACCAGCATCGGCAGATCCATCGCGGCAAGAGTAACGACGGGGATCATGGCGTTTTTGAGTCCATGCACAAGGATGACCCGTTTTTCGGGAACGCCTTTTGCCCGGGCAGTCTGCAGATAGTCCAAAGGAAGCACCTCCTGCAGGCTGGAGCGGATGAACTTGAGATACACGGCGACGATGCCCAGCATCAAGGTCGCCACGGGCAGAACCATATGCTGAAGCAGATCCGGCAGGTTCCCTTCCATTCCGGGAGTATGCATGCTGCTTGGAGGAAGCCAGAGCAGGTTCATGGCAAACAGCTGACGCAGCCAGATGCCGGCGGCGCTGGCTGGCAAGGCGAAGCCGGCAAGCGCGAGCATGGCTGCCGCCCGGTCCGACAGGCCGCCCGGCCGGCGGCTGTTGTAGATCGCCAGCGGAAACGCGATCATGAGCGCAAGAAGCCACGCGGTGCCGATCAGAATCAGGCTGTTCTGCGCATACTTCCAGATGTAGCCGCTGATCGGATACATCTGGTAATCCAGGCCGAGCGCTCCATGACGGAGACCTTTGAGCCAGGCCCAATACTGCTCCAGAAAGGGCAGATCGAGTCCGAGCGCATGCTTCCGGGCATCCACGAGCTGCTTCTGCTCCAGCGTCATTCCGATCGTCGACCACATGTCGCCGGGCATTTCATGAATCAAATAAAAGCATGAAGCGGACACGATCAACAGGACGACAATGGATTGAAGCGTTCTGCGAATGATGAATTCCCACATATCGGACCCTCGCTTGCCGGCAGGAATGGATGGCGGAGGCGCGGACTCCTGCGCATTCGCGACCACCTGCCCATAGTTACCATCTTCTGTTCAATTACAATCTTCTGCTCTATTGCAATCTTCTGCTCGATTGCAATCTTCTGTTCAATTACAATCTCCTGCTCCATTAATTACAATCTCCTGCTAAATACACCATTTCCTGCTCATCTTCTGCTTGCTCCAGAGCATTCACAGCCTTGTGGCATAGAAGATGGCTACAGATTGACGGTTTTCATGCCGTCCTCGGCGTACCGCTCGCCATGCGCCGCTCCGCGCGGGGCGACCTCCTCGATCCGGCTCCGATCTCCGTCCGTCAGCCCGATATGGACCGCTCCGATGTTCTCCTCCAGATAGCTGCGGCGCTTCGTCCCCGGGATCGGAACGATGTCGTCGCCCTGCGACAGCAGCCAGGCAAGCGCCAGCTGGGAAGGCCTGCAGCCTTTCGCCGCCGCAATGTCGCGGACCCGGTCCACCAGCTCCAGATTCCTGCCGAAGTTCTCTCCCTGGAAGCGGGGAGAGTGGCGGCGGTAATCGTCCTGCGGCAAATCGTCGAACGCTTGGATCTGGCCGGTCAGGAAACCTCTGCCGAGCGGCGAATAGGGAACGAAGCCGATGCCGAGCTCGCGGCAGAGCGGGAGGATCTCGTCCTCGACATCCCGGCTCCACAGGGAATATTCCGTCTGAAGCGCAGAGATGGGATGCACGGCGCTGGCGCGTCGGATCGTATCCGGAGCGGCTTCCGACAGGCCGAGAAAGCGGACCTTGCCTTCCTTGACCAGCTCCGCCATCGCCCCGACCGTCTCCTCGATCGGCGTATCGGGATCAACCCGATGCTGATAGTACAGATCGATATGATCGGTTCCAAGACGCCGCAGGCTGGCCTCGCAGGCCGCGCGGACATAATCGGGACGGCCGCTCACCCCGAGCCTTGACCCGTCCTCCGCTCTGCGGATGCCGAACTTGGTCGCGATGGCCGCGTCGTACCTTCTGCCTTTGACGGCTTGTCCGACCAGCTCCTCATTGGCTCCGACGCCGTACATGTCCGCCGTGTCCAGGAGCGTCACGCCGAGCTCCAGCGCGCGGTGGATCGTGGAGATCGACTCCGCTTCGTCCCGGCCCCCGTAGAAATCCGACATGCCCATGCAGCCGAGTCCCAGCGCCGATACTTCCAAACCTTCTTTTCCCAGCATCCGTTTCTGCATGCAGAATTCGCCTCCCATTCATTTTGCCAAACCGGCAGCGGCCCATCCTTCCGGCCGTCCATGCGCCGTCCAATCGTTATGCTGCAGCCTCCGCAATGCCAGCGTGTCCGTCTTGCTGAAGCTTCCATAATGCTGGAGTTTCCATCATGCCAGAGTCTCCGTCTTGCTAAAGCCTCCGCCATACCAGAATGTCCGTCTTGCCGGAGCCTCCCATGCCGGAGTCTCCGTCTCGCTAGAGCTTGCCCTGCCGGTCCTTCAGCAAATCGCGGATTTCGATCAGCAGCTTCTCCTCGCCCGTCAGGACGGGATCCTGCCTCTTCGGCAGCTCTTCCTCATGATGCCGCTTGCGCTTGAGGCCGGTGAGCAGCCGGATGAACAGGAAAATGGAGAACGAAACGATGAAGAAGTCGATCACGCTCTGGAGGAACAATCCATAGGCGAGCGTAGTATCTCCGAATGTCGCCTTGAGCCCGGAGACGTCGACGCCTCCGAACAGCATGCCGATCAGCGGCGTCAGAATGTCCGCCACGAGCGAGCTGACGATTTTGCCGAAGGCCGCCCCGATGATGACGGCGATAGCAAGATCCAGGATGTTGCCTTTGAGCGCGAACGCCTTGAATTCCTTCCACAAAGGGACCCTCACTCCTGTTCCATTATAGGTTGTCTATTTCCCACGTCCTTCCATTTTAACTCCATTCGGCTTCTGCCGCCAGATACATATCCGGCGGAAAGCCGGCGTAAGGTAGCACATAGCGGCAGAAACTGAGCCTGCCACCGGAAAAGGAGTCCATGCCATGAACAATGAGCGCCAATCCATGCCGGTTCCCGAGCCCATGCGAGCGGATGGAGCCGGCGGGCCTGACAAAGGCCCCCGCAACCTTATGCGCGATCTGCAAAATCCCGATCTGCTCGTCCCCCCGCCAACGGACAACGGCCTCATCCCGAATCTGAGATTCTCCTTCTCGGATGCGCATATGCAGCTGAACCAGGGCGGTTGGTCGCGCGAGGTGACCATCCGGGAGCTCCCCGCAGCGACAACGCTTGCCGGAGTCAATATGAGCCTCATTCCGGGAGGAGTCCGGGAGCTTCACTGGCATCAGCAGGCCGAATGGTCTTATATGCTCCTCGGAAGCGCCCGGATTACCGCCATCGACTGGCAAGGCCGCAATTTCATCGCCGACGTCGGTCCCGGAGATCTGTGGTACTTTCCGCCGGGGCTGCCCCATTCCATCCAAGGGCTGGAGGAAGGCTGCGAATTCCTGCTCGTCTTCGACGACGGCCATTTCTCGGATCTGAACACCCTCTCCATCTCCGATTGGTTCGCCCATACTCCCAAGGACGTGCTGGCCGAGAACTTCGGCGTTCCGGCGAGCGCGTTCGATTCCATTCCGCCCGGACAGGTCTACATCTACCGCGACCGGGTGCCGGGTCCCGTCCAAAGCCAGGAAATTCAGTCGCCATACGGCTCCGTCCCGTTTCCTTTCAAGCATTCGCTGCTCGCCCAGACTCCTCTCACGACACCGGGCGGCAGCGTGAGGATCGCAGATTCGACCAACTTCCTGGCATCCAAGACGATCGCGGCCGCGCTGGTCGAAATCAAGCCGGGAGGCATGCGCGAGCTTCATTGGCATCCCAACCAGGATGAATGGCAGTATTACTTGGCCGGACAGGGCCGCATGACCGTATTCGGCGCCGGCGGCAAAGCGAGGACCTTCGATTACAGAGCCGGCGACGTCGGCTACGTCCCTTTCGCCTTCGGCCATTACATCCAGAACACCGGAACCTCCACGCTCTGGTTTCTGGAAATGTTCCGCAGCAGCCGCTTCGAGGATATTTCCCTCAACCAGTGGATGGCGCTGACGCCTCGCCAGCTCGTCAAAAGCAACCTCCATGTCGGAGACGAGGTCATCGATTGCCTCCGGAAAGTCAAATGGCCCGTCGTGCCGGGACCGGATAAGGAGTGAGAGCCGAATGCATCCCGAACGCTTTTTTGCGCAGGATCGGTTTCCCTACGCCTGGATGGCTGCTTATCCTCCCCTGCCTCCTATCCGCAGCCTGTACCGAAGCGGCAGCCAGCAGGGCGAGCCTGCGCCGAGTCTGACCTTTGTCCTCGTCCATGGGTCCTGGGCGGACGCCAGCTATTGGAGCGAGGTTGCATCCGAGCTGAGAAGGCAAGGCCACATCGTCCATGTGCCGGAATATCCCGGTCATGGCCCGGATTATAATCCCGGCGTTACGCATGAAGCCATTACCCGAGCGGTGGCGGCAACCATTACGGGCTGCGGCCTCTCCGATGTGCGGCTCGTCGGCCACAGCTTCGGAGGAAGCGTCATTCAGAAAACCGCCGAGCTCGTGCCGGACCGAATCCGCAGAATCATCTTCATGAACGCGTTCGTCCTGAAGGACGGCCAATCGGTCGCAGACGAGCTCCCTCCTCCCGTGCAGCAATCGTTCATCCAGCTCAGGCAGTCTTCCTCCGACGATACGATCATGCTTCCGTACCCGCTGTTCAGGGATACGTTCGCGAATCTGGCCGACAAAAGACTCGCCGATCATCTGTACAGCAGGATGGTTCCGGAGCCGGCGAAACCTCTCTTCGAGAAGCTCGACCTGAAGAAATTCTATGGACTCGAAATTCCGAGAAGCTACCTGTACCTCACGACCGACGGCGTGCTGCCGCAAGGAGAAGGCTACGGCTGGCATCCTCACATGTCCGGACGTCTCGGGGTGTTCCGGCTGATCAAAACGGAAGGCGACCATATGTCCACCGTCAAAACCGCTCCGGCGCGCATCGCGGCCAGCCTGTACGAAGCTGCCAGGGATTGAAGGGAAGCCGGAGCGAGCCATTCCTCCAGCAGTCGGTGCAGCCGGTGAAGCAGGCGGCGAGGCAGCCGGCGAGTGCAGCCGGCAAGGGCAGCCGGCGAGGCAGCCGGCCAGCCTGACGTTGCCAGACTGGCCGAGAGTCCCTTAGGGGACTTTTTTTTAGTTGGACGGTTTCGCAATCTTGCGCTCCTATCCGGGATGCCGCACAAACGCGCTTGAAGGCGTTATACTGATGAAGGAGGTGAACCTGATGCGGATAACGGATTCAATCGGCTTCGGGCTGCGGGAAGACGGGGGCGGCAGCTCCCTCGGTGAGCCGCAGCTGCTGGGCGACAGTGAATGGGAAGCCGTGGCAGCATGCGACGGCTCGAGAGACGGGGAATTTTTCTACGCGGTCAGGACGACCGGAATATTCTGCAGGCCTTCCTGCCGGTCCAGGCTGCCGAACCGGGAGAACGCCGGCTTGTTCCGAACGTTCGGCGAAGCGCTCGCCGCCGGCTACCGCCCTTGCAAGCGATGCAGGCCGACGGGAGAGCTCGTGCCTGACGAGGACTGGATCACCCTGGCCCAAAGATTCATCCGCGCTCATTATGCCGAGCGCCTGACCTTGGAAGCTCTCGCGGCCGCATGCCACGGCTCGCCGTTCCACCTCCACCGGACGTTCCATAAAATCGTGGGCGTCACGCCCGTTGAATACATCCAGCAGGTTCGGGCCGAAGCCGCCAAGGAGCTGCTGCTGTCCACGGATCTGCCCGTCGCTGCCGTAGGCAAGCGCTGCGGCTGGCCCAACACGCCTTATTTCACGACTTTGTTCAAAAAAATGACGGGCATGACTCCGGCTGCTTACCGCCGGAATGCCGCCGACAGGAAAGGGGAACGGATTCATGAGCGCACAAAATGAGGTTATCGTCTATTGGTCCATGCTCCGTCACGGAGATTGGGAGCTTCATCTGGCCGCAACCGAAGAAGGGTTGGCATTCGTCGGCTCGCGGGATGGAGGGGAAGCCGAAATGACGGCGTGGACAAGCGCCCGCATGCCGGGATCGAGGCTCGTTCGAAGCGAGGAGAAGCTTCATCCCTACGCGGACGAGCTGCTTCAATACTTGGAGGGCAGGCGCGATGCGTTCACGCTGCCGTTCGCGATGAGCGGAACGCCGTTCCAGCTCGCGGTATGGGAGGCGCTCAAGAGCATTCCTTATGGAGATACCGAGTCGTACTCCGGAATCGCGGACCGGATCGGCAGGCCTTCCGCAGTCCGGGCCGTCGGCGCCGCGATCGGCGCCAACCCCGTGCTGATCGCCGTGCCCTGCCACAGGGTCATCGGCAAGGGCGGCGCGCTTACCGGCTACCGGGGCGGGATGGAAAGTGAAGGACGACGCTGTTGGAACTGGAGCGAGCGCGAAGGGCCTGTAATCAAGGGAAGGCATAGCAAAAGCAGCGCCTCGGGACATGGAAACGGTCCCGGGGGTCCCGCACGATCGGATCTGCCCTGCCGCGAGCAGCAGCTCTACGCAGTCATATCGCCCGTTGTAGGAGGCGATCATGAGCGGCGTCTCTCCGTCCGAATGGCAAGTATGGACCGGCTCTGCGCCCGCATCCAGCAGGAGCCTTCAAAATCCTCGCATGACCCGTACATGCATACTGGCGACAGCACCGATCGGCCGGATACATAGCGCACGTTCGGATCCGCCCCTTTTTCCCAGCCTAGCCAGCCATTCACAGCCCGCTTCCTTCAATTCCCCTTCGGGACGCCCGCCCAGAACAGAGGCGTATTCCCCGTCCCTGTTCGCCCCGTCAATGGG
>NZ_CBRA020000262.1:0-4035 GCF_000469945.2 Paenibacillus sp. P22
ATCCGATCGTTGACAGCKACGAAAAAATCGTCTTATTCGCCGCTGGAGCGCCGAGGCAAGGGGAATAAGACGAAAAAATCGTCTTATTCGCCGCTGGAGCGCCGAGGCAAACGGAATAAGAAGAAACTCGTCTAACTCGCTGCTTAAGGTCTGGAATTAGAATAATAAGCCGAAAAAATTCCAGCCCATGGGCTGGAATTTTTTTTTAATCAGGCTCATTTGATGTAGACGCCTCCGAACGGCAGCAGCTCCCGCAGCGTCCTCCGCAGGAAGCCGTCCCGCTGCAGAGGCTCGACAAGGCCCGGATCCAGCGATCCGGTCTGCACCAGCACGGAGCCGCGCCCCTTCAGCTCCCATTGGACGTTCATATGCTGAGTAGCCAGCGGGTTGCCGTAGACGGCGAGCTTCACCTCCGCCGACTCCGGGAAAGCGACTAGCGAGGCCGTATCGACATAGAGCGGCTGCTCCTCGGACAGCTTCATGGAGGCAAGGCCGCCTGCGGTAAGGATGCCGAGTGTACCGGGGCCTGTGAAGCGCATCCGGGTCAGCTCGCGCGTGATCCAAGCGGTCTTGAGCTTGTGGATGCGCGTCTTCATCGCCATGCCGTCGCTGTAGAAGACGATATGCCGGAAATCGAACAGCAGGTCGCTGTCCTCGGGCAGCGCCACCGCTTCCAGGCCGCAGCCGGGCGGCAGGCCGAGCAGGAACTCGCTCGGTCCCTGGATCCGGGAGCGGATCCATTTGCGCTTGCGATAGACGCCGGCGACATCCATGAAGCGGTCCTCGCGGGCACCCGGCGGGCCGCGGAACGCAATGATCGCCTTCGGGTGCAGCACCTGCAGCTTGTCGGCTTCTTCAAGCTCGATCCGGACATGCCCGTGAGGCGGCGGCGCGGTCACGATCATAAGCCGGCTGCCTTTCCTTGGTCGCGCCGCTGGGCGCGGTAGACGCGGTAGCGCCACACCCGTACGGCCGCGATATAGGCCAGCAGGGCGGAAGCTCCAACGAGCACGGCGACCGCGATGCCGTGCTTCAGCGAAGCCTGCTTCTGCCTGGCGGCTGCCATGCTCGCCTCCAGCTGCCGGTTCTGCTCCGCCAGCGCTTCGTTCTGCTTGCGGAAGTCCTCGTTCTG
This sequence comes from Paenibacillus sp. P22, assembly GCF_000469945.2. Taxonomy (NCBI): domain Bacteria; kingdom Bacillati; phylum Bacillota; class Bacilli; order Caryophanales; family Paenibacillaceae; genus Paenibacillus; species Paenibacillus sp. P22. The sequence continues at coordinate 1,133 of NZ_CBRA020000262.1, forward strand.
CTGCTGCAGCTCCTGCTGCCTCGCTTCGAACTCCGCCTGCTTCTGCTCGTAATCCTGCTTCAGGCGGTCCTGCTGCTGCTCCAGCCGGGCAATCGATTCCGTATATTGCTTCTGCAGCTCGTCCACCTTGGCCGGCGTGTCATAGATGTCTTTGAGATTGTCCCAGATGCCGGCATGCGCCTGCCCGGGCCAGCCGGCTCCGGCCAAAGCGACGATGAATAGTGCGGCAGCCAGGCTTGTCCGCTTGATCCGTTTTGTCCGCTTGATCCGTTTCGACCTCATATGGACCCATCCCCCCTCGCGGCGCTCTTCACAATCTATTACCCAGTATAGCAAGAGTCGGATGCTGCTGTAAGAGACTGGGGACAATTGTCGGATTATCATGGGCTTTGGAGAGAGCTTATCCGTTTCCTGCTGCTGCGAGATGTCGTTCTAGAGCTCGAAAAGACAACGAATCGAATGGTTTGGCGCCGCTTACGACTGCTGGGCGGCATTGTCTGAACGGAGGAAATGAGGTATATTCACTGACAAAAAGGCCCAGGCCGGAAAAGAGGAGACAAAATGGCAGAAGCATCCACGTCTTATACGCTGTACATAGGCTCTTACGGTGAGGCCAAGGATCCGACCGTCCATGCATGCCGGCTCGACGGCGGCACAGGAGAGCTGTCGGTATTCCAGAAGATCGCCGGCATCGAGCAGGCTTCGTTCCTGGCTGTCCATCCCGCGGGCAGCATGCTCTATGCCGCCAGCGAAACCGGCGAGACGAGAGGGCAGTCCGGCGGCTCCGTCCATGCGCTGGCCATCGATCCGCAGAGCGGCGAGCTCGAGGTGCTTGGCGACCAGCTGACTCACGGGGAGCACCCCTGCCATGTCAGCCTGTCCTTTGACCGTCAAAGCCTGTACGTCTCCAATTACAGCGGAGGCAATGCGGCGGTCTTTCCGCTTGAGGCGGACGGACAGCTGTCGGAGCCGGCTTCGGCGCTCGTATCCGGGGAAGGCGAGCTCGGACCGGCAGCAGACCGGCAGGAGAAGCCTCATATCCACAGCGCCGGACCGGTCCCCGGCACTCCCTTTGTATACATATGCGATCTCGGCACCGACTCGGTCTATATGTACCGGCAGTCCGCCGACGGACGCTCTCTGCTCAAGGCCGGCACCGCCAGACTGGAGCCGGGCACCGGCCCCCGCCATGCAGCGATTTCAGCCGTCCGTCCTTATGTCTACGTAGCCGGAGAGCTGGATTCGTACGTAAACGTGCTTCGGATGGACAAGGAAACGGGCATCCTGGAAAGCGTGCAGCGAATATCCGGCCTCCCGAAGGAATTCGCCGGCACCAGCTGGGCGGCGGATATCCATCTTTCTCCGGACGGCCGGTTTCTGTACATGTCCAACCGGGGCCATGACAGCATCGCCGTGTTCGCCGTCAATACCGACGACGGGACGCTGACGGCGGTGGAGCACTGCCCGACCGGAGGCCGTACGCCGCGCAACTTCGCTATCTCTCCGGACGGCAGCTGGCTGCTCGCCGCCAACCAGGAGAGCGGCACGATCCATTCCTTCCGGAGAAATGCGGACAGCGGCAAGCTGGATCCTGCGCCTGCTTCCTTGCGCATTCCGGCGCCGGTATGCATCTGCTTCGCCTGAGGAGACCGACCTCTCTCTGACGCCGGATGCGCGCCGACCTTGATCAGGCGGCCGCATGCCTGCGTTCCTTCATTTGCTGACGAACACCTCCATACCATCCATCCAAGCGACGAAAGGAAGTCCTGTCCATGTCCGCTTCGCAATCGGCCCGGATCGGCGCTGCCCGCACCGGGACCATCTATGCGATTCTGATCGCCATCAGCGCCGTCCACATGCTCAACGATTCCATGCAATCCGTCATTCCCGCCCTCTATCCGATCTTCCAGGATACGCTCAATATCAGCTACACCCAGATCGGGTGGCTGACGTTCACGCTGCAGATGACTTCATCGGTCATGCAGCCGGTCGTCGGGCTCGTCTCCGACCGCAAGCCGTCGCCGTGGATGCTGCCGGTCGGCATGCTCATGAGCATGATCGGCATGGCCGGCATGGCGTTCGCCCCGAGCTTCGGCATGCTCATCTTCTTCATCGTATTCGTCGGACTCGGCTCGGCCGTCTTCCATCCGGAAGGCTCGCGCGTCGTTTATTTCGCCGCCGGGGGCAGGCGCGGCTTCGCCCAGTCCATCTACCAGGTCGGAGGCAACTTCGGCCAGTCGCTGGCGCCGCTCATGACGATCTTCATCTTCATCCCGCTCGGGCAGCGCGGCGCCGTTTGGGGCACGCTGCTGGCAGCCGCGGCGATCCTCATCCTGCTGAAGGTGGTGCCATGGTACCGCAAGCAGCTGGAGGAGCACGGCAAGCCGGTGAAAAAAGCGGCCGTGCCGAGAGGCGAGCTGTCCATCGACGCGAAGAAGCATAAAAATGTCGTCGCCTTCGCGCTGTCGGTGCTGATTCTGCTCGTGTTCGCCCGCTCCTGGTACGGTGCGGCGATCGGCACCTTCTACCAGTTCTATCTCATCCACGACTACGGCCTCAGCAAGCAGGCCGCCCAGGTGCCGCTGCTGCTGTTCATGATCGCCGGAGTCGTCGGAACGTTTTTCGGCGGGATGGTTTCGGACCGGATCGGGGCCAAGCGCACGATGCTGCTGTCCATCCTGGGAGCGGCGCCGTTCACGCTGCTGCTGCCGCATCTGCCGCTCGTCTGGATGTATCCCGTCGCCGCGCTCATCGGCCTGATCATCCAGGCGAGCTTCTCGGTCAGCGTCGTCTACGCGCAGGAGCTGATGCCGGGCCGGGTCGGCATGGCATCCGGACTCATCACCGGCTTCGCCTTCGGGATGGGCGCGCTCGGCGCCGTCGTGCTGGGCAAGCTTGGCGAC
>NZ_CBRA020000263.1:0-5097 GCF_000469945.2 Paenibacillus sp. P22
TGCTGCCGCCGCTCAAGCGGCGCTTCCGGCTGGGAGCGCTGCTCGCCGCGAGCTCGCTGCTCTCGGCGATAGGCGGCCTGATGCTTGCCCTGGCCGCCTCTGCAGGAATGATGGCTGCGGGGCTGTTCGTGGACGGCATGGCGGGAGCCGTCAGCACGGTCTGCATCTGGACCTACCGGCAGGAATCGACGCCGGCCCATCTGATCGGCCGCATCAACGGCCTCACCGGTTCCATCTTCAAGCTTGGCATGCCGCTGGCCATCTATGCCGGCGGCTGGGCGAGCGAGCTCGGCTCCACGGCTCACGTGTTCCTTGCCGCCGCCTTCATCCATCTGTCCACGGCCGCCGCATGCCGGTTCAGCTCTTTATGGAAAACAGCATGAAAGAGGCGCATGACCAGGTAATACCTGGTCATGCGCCTCTTTTGAAAGATCGATTAAAGCTTGCGAGCCCAATGGCGATGCGCCGCGACCGCTTCGACAAAGGCCTCTGCCGAGCCTTCGGCGCTCACGATGCCGGGATCGCCGGCTTGCGCCTTCAGTCCGGCGAGCTCCAGCAGCTGAGCGGCATCTTCCGGGCTGCCGAAGCCGATCGCCTTGAAGTGCTGGAACGCTTCCTTCAGGAAGTCCGGCAGCTTCGGATTCGGCTTCAGCATCGCGAGGCTCGCCTCCCCGCCGGCGACGAATACGGCATCGAAGAGCACCGAGTCGCTCGTCAGGAAGCTGTGCGCCGCTTCCACCTCGCTGCCGTCGTCTCCGCTTACCATGCCAAGAGTCGAGCTGAGGTATTCCGGCAGCGCTCCGGCCGCCGTCAAGGCAGCGGCCAGCTCAGCCGTCTCCGCGCCGCGGAAGCCGTCCGCGACCACAATCGCCACCTTGCGGTTTTTCGCCGACTTGACCGTATTCATGATGCTGAGGGCCGGCGAGGAAGCCCTCACTTCCGAGCCCCCGTTCAGGTCCGCCGGAGGCTGCGCTCCGATGTTGGCCGCGACGGACGCAGCGAGCTTGCCGCTGACCTGCGCGAACATGTCCACGACGCCCTGGCGGATGTTCTTGTCCTTCACATGCCCGAGCTCGAAGCTGAAGGCGGAGATGATATGCTGCTTCTCCACCTCGGACATGCTGTTCCAGAACAGGATGGCCTGGCTGTAATGATCCTTGAAGCTGTCGCTGCGCTCGCGCGTGACGCGGCCGTCGACCTTCTCCTGATAATGCTTGTAGCCGTCCTCGGTCGTATGCGGCGAGCCTCCGGCGATGCCGTTCTTGTGATAAGCGACCGGACCGCGGTTGATCGTCATCCGGTGCATGCCGTCGCGCTGGTTGTTGTGGACCGGACACATCGGACGGTTGATCGGAATCTCATGGAAGTTCGGACCGCCGAGACGGGACAGCTGCGTATCCGTGTAGGAGAACAGCCGGCCCTGCAGCAGCGGATCGTTGGAGAAATCGATGCCCTTGACGAGATGTCCCGGATGGAAGGCGATCTGCTCCGTTTCCGCAAAGAAATTGTCCGTATTGCGGTTCAGCGTCAGCTTGCCGATGCGCTGCACGGGCACGAGCTCCTCCGGCCACAGCTTGGTCGGATCGAGGATGTCGAAGTCGAACTTGAACTCCTCCTCTTCCTCAAGCACCTGGATGCCGAACTCGAATTCCGGATACCTGCCGGCTTCGATCGCTTCGTACAGATCGCGGCGGTTGAAGTCCGGGTCCTTGCCGGCGAGCTTCTGGACCTCGTCCCAGACGAGGGAATGAGTGCCGAGCACCGGCTTCCAGTGGAACTTGACGAAGCGCGCCTTGCCCTCGGCGTTGACGAGCCGGAACGTATGGACGCCGAAGCCCTCCATCATGCCGTAGCCGCGGGGCAGCGAGCGGTCGGACATCGCCCACATGATCATATGGGCGGTCTCGGTGTTGTTGATGACGAAATCCCAGAACGTATCATGCGCCGACTGGGCTTGCGGAATCTCATTATGAGGCTCCGGCTTCACCGCATGAATGAAATCAGGGAACTTCATCGCGTCCTGAATGAAGAAAACCGGCATATTGTTGCCGACGAGATCGAAGTTGCCTTCCTCGGTGTAGAACTTCACGGCGAAGCCGCGCACGTCGCGGACCGTATCCGCCGAGCCGCGCGAGCCCGCTACCGTAGAGAAGCGGACGAATACCGGCGTCTTGACCGACGGGTCCTGCAGGAAGCCGGCTTCCGTCAGCTCCGCCATCGGCTTGTATACCTGGAAGTAGCCATGAGCGCCGAAGCCTCTGGCATGGACGATGCGCTCCGGAATGCGCTCATGGTCGAAATGCGTCATCTTCTCCCGGAAATGGAAATCCTCCATCAAGGTCGGACCGCGCACGCCGGCTTTCAGGGAATGCTCGTCCTCCGCCACATGCAGGCCTTGATTCGTCGTGAGCCTCTGCCCGTCGTTGTCGACGGTATGCTGCGCGAGCTGCTCGTCCTTGCTGCTTCCGGCTGCGGTCTGCTTCGGGTCCTGGCTCATTCTTCGTATCTCCTCCTTAAGGGGTTGGAAGGTGCTTTTGCATGGCTGAAAGATCAGCTGAACATGAGCACTTTTCCTTACCCTCGGCCGCCCCCGGCCAATCACGCTCGGAGATGCGGATGGGACCGAACAAGGCTGATCAAGGGGCGGAGATGGCAGGGACCAGCGGCTGCGCCGTACCGACGGCCGCGCGCGAGGGCTCTGCTTCGATATGGAAGGCGTCCAGCTTCTCCTGAAGCAGCGCCGCCATCGCCTGCAGCGATTCCGCAGAGCCGGATATGTCCTGCATGGACGCCATCTGTTGTCGGCTTCCAATCGCCGAAGCCCCGGAATGTTCGGCAATCGTGGAAGCAAGCGACAGCAGCTCGTCGCTGGAAGCCAGCATCTGCTCCATGGAGGCGGACAATTCCTCCGCGGAGGCGGATACCTCCTGAGTTTGCTGGGCCACGGTCGTCATGGAATACGCCACGGAACGGAACGCCAATTCGGTATTCCCGATGCTCTCCGATCCCCGCAGCACCTCTTCCATCCCTTTTTTGACCGACTCGACAGCCTGGTCCGCATGCTCCGCGATGCCGAGAACGAATTCGGAGATGCGGGCCGAAGCTTCCTTCGTTTCCTCCGACAGCTTTTTGACCTCCTGAGCCACGACGGCGAATCCTCTTCCGCCCTCTCCCGCCCGGGCGGCCTCTATGGAAGCATTCAAGGAAAGGAGATTCGTCTGGGAAGCCACTTCGTGAATAAAAGCGGCCATTTCCTTAATTCGGCCGGATTGTTCGACCAGATTCTCGACGTTTTGAGCGGCTCCTTCCATGACGACCCGGATTTCGCCCATTTTTCCTTTCGTCTCCGACATCAGTCGGCTCCCCATGTCCGCTTGCTGCAGAGCCTGCTCGGAGGACTCGGCCGTAATAGAGGCCGCTTCGGCTACCCGCTGCAGGCTCATGGCGCTTTCCTCCATGGCGGTCCGGCTTTCATTCATCCGCTCCCGTTGACCGGAGGCGGATTCGGCGATGGCGCGGACCGATAGGGAGATGCGCTCCGATTCGGAGGCAGCTTGCGCCGATGCTCCCGCCAGCTGGCGGGAAGAAGCCGCAAGCTCTCGGGCATTTTGATCGATGGTTCGAAGGAGCTGGCTCAACTGCTTTTTCATGCCGTTCACGGCAAGGGTCAAGACGTTCAGCTCCTGGATCGAGGCAGGGGCCAGATCATCTCCGGTCAAGTCCCCCTCCGCGATTCGCCGCGCGGCGCGTGCGGCCGCGTCCACCGGACGGGAGATCCGCCTTGAAATGAGCAGAGCCGCAGCGGCTCCGAGGAGCAGCGCGAGCACGACCACGGCTGCAAGCAGCTTCTGCACGTCGGCCACATGCGCCGCCGCCTCTGCTTGAGATGCCGCAAGCTGGCTTTGCTGGAAGCTCTCCAGCTCCTCCGCGGCGGCCGACAGCTTGAGCGCCATAGGAATGCATTGCTCCTCTACCAGCTTGATATACCCTGCCGTATCTCCTCTCTCCTTGTAGCCGGCTATCGTCGCTACGATTCCCGCGTACTCGGCTTCCAGCCGCTCCAGCTTGCCTGCAAGCTCCTTGGATTTCTCCTGCTTCAAGCTTCCTTTGAGCTTCTCCATCCCTGTGGCGAAGGACTGCCGGTCGGCCTTGTAAGCGTCGAACGATGCTTGTTGCTCCGTAATCAGATAGCCGCGGACGTTTTTTCGCCTCGCTGGCCGCCCGATATTTCAAATCTTTGATCAGCAGTATTTTTCCGACCCGGTCCTGAATAAGGGATTGATACGTTCGATGAAGCGAGTTGAGCTGATTCCAGCTCACAGCTCCGACCAAAAGAGTAAGCGCGAGCACAACGGAGAAGCCTAGCAAAAGATTGGTCCGGATTTTCATCCTCTTTAACCCCCGATAAGTTAGATACTAAAAAAATATTTATACCCATGAGTATATTAGACTTGATCGGATTAAGCTAAACCATTCTTACCGCCTTTAAACAAAAAAAAAATAAATCGGGAAGGCATTTAAAGAATGGACTGATTTGAGAGGGTCTGTCAACTGGATGCAAAAGCGCGAAATCGGCTGGAAATGACTCTTCATATATGAAGGGATGTCTGATCCCCTTCCATATCCGACCGGTTCACTTGCTTTTTGAAACCTGATCACGAATAATAAGTAAGCAGGGGCTTCCGCCCCTGATTTCAACGCTCCCAAAGGAGGATGTACGATGACTGCATCTGACCATACACGAATTCCGATCTCGGTGCTGGATCTCGCCCCCCGTCGTGGAAGGCTCCACTCCCGCCGAATCGTTCCGCCGCACGCTCGAGCTGGCTCGCCATGCCGAAGAGCTCGGCTATACCCGCTACTGGCTGGCGGAGCATCACAACATGCCCGGCGTATCCAGCTCGGCAACCTCGCTCGTGATCGGGCATGTCGCCGGAGGCACGAGCCGCATCCGCGTCGGCTCCGGCGGCATCATGCTCCCGAACCATGCGCCGCTCCAGATCGCCGAGCAATTCGGCACGCTGGAGTCGCTCTACCCCGGCCGGATCGACCTCGGTCTCGGCCGCGCTCCCGGCTCCGATCAGCCGGCATCCCGCG
>NZ_CBRA020000264.1:0-4576 GCF_000469945.2 Paenibacillus sp. P22
GAGCTGCCGGAGGCCGGAGGAGACTCCGGACTCCCCGCAGCCGAGCCCGGGTTGTCCGGGGAAGCACCGGATGAGCCTTCGCCAGGGCCGCTGAGGCCGCCTTCCGAGCTGCCGCCCGCCCCGCCTGCGGCTGGCAGCGACAACTCGATCAGCTGGCTCGAGGATGTCCATTGGACGGCCGCGCCCGACAGCTCCGCCAGAAAGCGCAGCGGAACATAGATCGTGCCCTCGGCGATATAGGCCCGCTGATCCTTAGGCAATACAGTTGCCTTGCCATCGGCGTAGAACGATGCCCTCGCATCCGTCAGGCTTATCTTATGGCCGGCCGGGGCTGACGGGACCGTGTAGACCGTCCCGGCCTTCCCCTCCACAGCTTGCCGCTGACGAGCGGACGGCGTCCACAGCGACACGCTCCGGGTTTTGGAATCCCATTCCACCCTGCATTCAAGCGCAGCAGCTGCGACGCGCAGCGGAACGTATACCCTGCCTCCTTCCATTAAAATATAATTTCCTTCCTTCAGCTTCTGCAGCTTGCCGTCGACGACCAGCTTCGCTCCGATGGATTCCGCCTTCACCGCCGCCTGAGCGGCAGCTGCAGCCGGCTTCGCAGCGGCTGCCGCCGCGCTGCCCGCCCCTGTCCCCATGACCAGCATAGCCGCTGCCGCGGCATAAGCCGCCGCTTTCCTCCTTGCAATCCGTTTCATCCTTCGTTCCCCCTTGCTTGATATGGATCGCCTGCTCAGCGCTTGACCTGCTCCGCCTTGCCTCCGCCTCCCGCTCCAGCCTTGAAGGCGAGCGCCGAGAGCCGGTTGTAGTCGCCCGGCGCCAGCTGCTCCAGCAGAAGCTCCTTGACCTCCCGTTTCTCGTCCTGACTGAGTCCTCCCTTAGCCAGTTCCTTGAGGACCGCGATTTCCTTGCTTCCCAGGCTTCCCGTCAAAATACGGAGCGCTTCCGCCTTCTCCGACAGGGACAGCTTCTTCCCTGCTTGCCTGGCCTCCTCCACCGACAGTCCCCCTCCCCGGTCTTCCGGAGCTCCGGATGAAGCCTTGCCGACGGCTGAAGCCGATTCCGCTTGAGCTTCCGGAGCAGAGGAAGGACCGGAAGGACCGGCGGACGAATTCCCTGTCGCGATGCCTTGATGTCCGGCATCCGTGGGCTCGGCTCCGGAGCGGGGCGGGACGGCCCCCGCACTGGCGCCAGCCTCCTCCTGAATGCCGGCAAGCGACGGATCCGCAAGCAGTCCAAGCGCCTTTTCCCCGGCCCAGCCGATCGAGTAGAAGGCAGCTCCTCCGAGCAATCCGCAAGCGGCCAGCCCGGCCGCGATTCGTCTGGTTTTCATGCCATGCCCTCCCCGTTCGCGATTTCCTTGCCTAAGCGCAAAACGGCTGTCCGCCGGCAGCTGCCGGCAAAACAACCGTAGAGGCCAATCAGGATTGAAGCTGCTTCAGCGTCCGGTAAAGAATGACGGCGGCCTCGGCTCTCGATGCCGGCTTCGCCGGCTGGAGAACGCCGCCGCTTCCGACGATGCCGAGCTGTGCGGCGAGAGCGACGCCCGGACGCAAGGAAGCCGCTACCGATGCCTGGTCTTTGTAGGCGGCCAGCGCCGCATCCGGGTTCGTCAGAGCGGGATAGCCGCCTGCCGCCTGCATCGCCCTTGTCACCATCACAGCAAGCTCCTGCCGGCTGACCGGGGCGCCCGGAGCGAAGCTGTCGCTGCTCCGTCCGTTCGTAATGCCGCTTGCGACGGCAGCGGCTACGTAAGGAGCGAACCAGTCGGTCGCCTTCACGTCTTTGAACGCGATGTCAGCCGACGATCCTTCCAGATTGAATGCCCGGACGATCATCTTGGCGATCTCCGCCCTCGTAACCGACCGGGACGGGTCGAACTTGCCGGCAGCTACGCCGGTCATGATTCCTTTGGCGGCTATGCCTTGAATGGACGTCTCCGCCCATTTGGCGTTCGCCAAGTCGGTGAATTCCACTTTGTTTTCCACGACGGCATAAACCGCCGCCGAGTCCAGCACATCCGCTTCATATACCGAGGATACCGTCCCGGCCTGGAAATCGACCGCTCGTCCCGCACGGATCCTCACGAGCCCGAGCAGGTCGCTGCCCGCGCTGTCCGCCGATACCGGCAAGGAGAGCCGGAGCGGTTTGGCTGCCGCTGCGGAAGCCTGTCCATTCTGGCGGACTTTGAACGAATATCCGCCCGAAGCGAGCGGAAGATCGGTGGCCTTCCGGACTTCGCTGTCATCCTCATGGGTTAGGCTGATCTGCAGGTCGCCGCTGCGGCCGTCCACGGGAACCGACACTTGCGCGCCGCCGCCGGCCAGTCCGATGTACTGGATGCCGGATGTCTGCGCAGCGGTCAAAGCTTCCTGGGGAACTTCCAGCGACCAGCTGCTGCCGGCCGATCCGGCATCAAGCTGAACGCTGACGCGCAGCTTTTTGGTCAGGTCGGAGCCGGATCCATCCAGCCCTTCCAGCGCGCTCTTGACCGAAGCCGCCGCCTCCGACACGGCCGCAAGGCTGGCCAGGGCATCGGCGGAATCCCACTTGATGCCGGACAGGCCGGCCGGGTCGGGCTCCAGCGCCGTCAGATTGATCTTGGCGATCGCATCCAGCGCTTCCTGGGCAGCCTTGAACGCCTCGCGGATGAGCGCGATCCGCTGCGCCGGCGTTGGAGAAGCGGCCAGCTCCCTGCGGATCGCCTCAATCCGGGCGATATACTGCTCGACGATCGAGCGGATTCGCTCGGCGATGCTTCCCGGTCCGGCGTTGCCCGATTCGGAGCCGGATCCGCTGCCGCTGCCCGGCGTTCCTCCGCCCGGGAAGCCTCCTCCCGGAAAGCCCGGGAATCCAGGGAAGCCTCCGCCTGTTCCAGGATCCGGCGTCGGTGTCGGAGCCGGTGTCGGACTTGCGCCCGGATCCGGGCTTGGACTCGTTCCCGGGCCCGGCGTCGGGCTTGCGCCCGGATCCGGACTCGGACTCGGCGTCGCCCCCGATTCCGCCGACAGCGTAATTCTCTTCTCGAACACGATCTTCTCCGGTCCTCCGTAAGGATTGATCAGCTTCGCCTGAAGAAGCGCGCTTCCCGCCGCCGAGTCGTCCGGAATGGTGACCAGCCCGTTCACGAACACCCGCACATCGTCATCGCCCTCGATTTTATACCAGCGGATCGCTCCCTCCGGAGCGGCGATGCCGTTCAGCAGCAGCGAATATTGATGCATGCGTCCGCCATTGCCGACCTTGACAAGCTCAGAGCTCGTCATCCTCATGAGTGCGACGAGCAGAGCCGTTCCCGCAGGCTTTTCCAGCTGCAGCCGCTCCTGGGCATTGCCGAGCACCTTCACCAGATCCGCGCCCGTAATGCCGTAGGCCTGCAGCATGCGGCTGAACGCATAGTCGCCCGTACGGCCGAGCATGTCCGTCAGCACCCGCAGCATGAGCTCGTTGCGCTTCTCCGGCATGAACAGCAGCTGCATCAGCTCAGGCTGGCTCAGGCGGGACACGAACTCCCGGATCGTGCCCTCGACGCCGCGCTTGCCCGCGCCGTTCCCATACATGAATTCGACCACCTCGTCCATCGTGAGGTCGTCGACTCCGCCCGCGCGGACGATCGGCACAAGAGCGCGGCGGTAATCGGCATTGGAGCGGATCGCCTGAAGATCGGAGGCCTCGGGCGCGTACAGCAGCGCTATCGTGTCCCTCATGAGCAGGAACAGATTGCTCTTGATGAACTCCAGATCCTCGGTCGCCGCCAGCTTCGGCTGGATCTTGTCCCATACCGGAGCCGCGAGAGCGAACTCCGCCGCGGGATCGAGGGAGCGAAGCTCCTCGCGGAAATTCAGCACATCCCGGTAATCGGCCGGATCTCCGGCCAGAAGAGCGGCGTGAAGCGCATACAACTGGGCCAGCGCCTGGTCGATCGTGCCGGGCTGCGGCAGGCTGCCGGCCGCATAGGCATGGCCGATCAGCCCGATATCGGCTGCTGGCCGAGGAGGAACAGCCGCAGCAGCGCCTGACGCCAGGACGGCGGCCAGTGTGGACAACGTCATTTTTCTTTTCCATGTCATTGCATCTTCACCTCTTGGAATTGTTTTCTCCATCGCTTGTTTATGCCTGAAGGCTGCGTACGTACGGCAGCGGAGACTGCCTGGAAATCGCGGCTCCCTCCCGGTTCGTCCCGCAGCTTCGCCCGCCCGGGCTTGCCTGGGCGGGCTGGAAGAGATCAGTAGCTCAGCTCGGGAACCGGGTCCTTCACGCCGCGGGTCATGCCGGGACGTCCGACCGAGTAGTACACGAAGTCCGTGCCTGCGAGATCCTGCTCGCGGAAAGCATTGCGGCCGTCGATCAGCACCGGCTGGCGGAGCATCGCGCGAAGCTCGGCAAGGTCGATGGAGACGAACTCCTCCCATTCCGTAAGCAGGCAGACCGCATCGGCTCCAGCGGCGGCTTCCAGCGCGCCGGAGCACCATTCCACCCGTCCCGCTCCGCCTCCGAAATGGCTGCGGAAGTTGTCCATCGCGATGGGATCGTAGGCCCGGACCTGGACTCCCCGGTCCAGCAGCTCCCC
>NZ_CBRA020000265.1:0-5741 GCF_000469945.2 Paenibacillus sp. P22
GCGCATCGAATCGAGAAGCTGATCCTGCCGTTCCGCGATTTCTTCGGCGCTCTGTTCTTCTTCGCTTCGGCCTCACCATCGACCGACCGCCCTTGGCGGAGCCGTCTGGATGGCTCTGATCGCCGTCGCCCTGWCGCTGGCGGGCAACTTCGCCGCGGGCATGCTGGCCGGCCGCAGCGCCGGGATGCCGCCGTACGCATCGGCCAAGATCGGACTGACGATCGTGGCGCGCGGAGAGTTCTCGATCATCATGGCCAACCTGGCCATAGCCGGCGGCCTGTCGGGCATCATCCAGCCGTTCGCCGCGCTTTACGTCCTGATCCTGGCTATCCTGGGACCGCTGTTCACCAAGGAGAGCAAGCGCGTGTACGCGGTGCTGGATCCGATCTTCCGCTTCACATCAAGAGCGGAGCGCCGCAAGCAGCAGCGCGCTCAGCAGCCTTCTTGACCGGTTTTGAACGGCAGGCCTGCCAGGCCTGCCGTTTTTTTCATGGGCATGGCGCATTTGCCGGCGCGGCAAAAGGCATGGTATAAAAAGACAGCAAGCACCTTTCGGCTTTAGAGTGCGCCGGATGCGTTTAAAAGGGTGTTGAAGGGCTCGAATCCGCACCTTCCTGTCCCTGGGGCGATCGGCCCTGACGGGACAGGACGGGAGCCGATCGTCCGGCACAGCCTGGAAATCCACCTGCGGAAGGAAGTGCTCCATATGAAGCAGCTGAAGCATCTGGACAAGCTGGAGCTCGCCGAGGCAGTCAAGCTCGCCGATCTCGTCTTCCGGGATCCCGGCCAGCGCTCGATGGGGGAATCGTTCCCCGCTATATTCGACCCGGCTCTGGGCCTGTCCCTCGGCGTGATCGAGGAAGGGAGAGTCGTTTCCTTCATCGGCTTCGTGCCGCAGCAGATCGCCGTCGGGGACGCCGTGCTCGACGCCTGCGCGCTCGGATCGGTATGCACCCATCCCGATTATCGCGGGCAAGGCCATGCCAGCGTGCTGCTCGGCGAAGCGTTCCATCAAGCCGAAGCCATCGGAGCCTCGCTTATGCTGATCTCCGGCACGCGCTCCCTATACCGCCGCAACGGCTGCCACGCCTTCGGCTCGATGCGCCGCTACCGGCTCGAAGCCGGCGTCCAGCCGCAAGCAGATCCGAGAGCGAGACCTCTGCGGCCCTCCGACTGGTTCCGTCTCCACTCGCTTTCCAACGCCAAGCCCGCCGCCTACCGGCGCAGCGTCGCGGAGCTGGCCGGTCAGCTCCGGAGCGCGGCAGTGGCGAGCATGTACGATTTCACGCACAGTTCCTTTGTCCTGGAGGAGGACGGAGAGCTGGCCGCATACGCCGTCATCGCTTCCGGGCCTATCCCCGCCGGCTCGGACATGGAGCCTTTCGTCGTGGAATGGGGCGGGGACGACTTCAAGGCGCTGGCCGCGATGAGGGCCGCCATGCAGGAGATGAGGCTTCCCTCCCTGCTGCTGTTCGTCGGCTCCCACGAAACGCGGATGCAGCTGCTGCTGCAAGGCAGCCTGTATTCCGGGAGCCATAACCAAGGGACGGTGAAAATCATCGACCTCCCCTTGCTGTGGCGGCAGCTGAGCCCCTATCTGGAAGGCAGGCGGAAAAACGGGCTGGCCGCCCCTTCCGTAATGGAGCCTGTCCGCAGCCCCAGCGGCGAATTCGCGCTCCGGCTCGGAGAAGACGAGATCCCGCTCTCCATGCGCGAGTGGACGGCGCTGCTGTTCGACGGGCCCGATGCCGAGCTGGACGACGGTCCCGACGCTTTCGTCCGGCAAGGTGCCGCTCCGGAAGCGGATGCCGGGTCTACCCGGTCCGCAAGCGACTCCGGGGCGGTTGCCGGGTCTGCCCGGTCTGCAAGCCGATCCGGGGTTGATGCCGGGTCTACCCGGTCCACCAGCCGTTCCGGGGCGGATGCCTCCGCCGAGACGGCGGTCGCCGTCCAGACCCCGGCGGAGCCGGCGAGCGGTCCAAGGCTCCCTTTTACCCAAGAGCAGGCTCGGATGCTGAGGCCTTATTTCCCGATTCCGTTCCCTTACACGGCAGGCTTGAGCTATATTTAAGTCCGAACAATACAGCAGCCGTCCCTCTCCCGCACAAGATGCGGCCGAGGGACGGCTGCTGCTTCGTTAAAGGCGTCGTTATAGGCCGTCGCAATCCGGACGTGAGCTCAAGGGGTCAGAACGAGCTCCAGCCGCTCCAGCGCCCAATCGAGCTCTTGCCGGGTAATCGTCAGCGGCGGCGCCAGCCGGATCGTCCGCTCATGCGTTTCCTTGCACAGCAGGCCCAGCTCCATCAGCCTCTCGCAATACGGCCTGGCTTCCGTGAACAGCTCGATGCCGATAAAGAGGCCTCTGCCCCTCACCTCCCGCACGAGCGGGCTGGCCAGCCGGCCCAGGCGTCCCGCAGCGTAAGCTCCCAGCTCGTCGGAGCGCTCCGCCAGCCGCTCCCCTTGCGTCACCTCGAGCGCGGCAATTCCGACTGCGGCCGCCAGCGGGTTGCCGCCGAAGGTCGAGCCGTGCGAGCCCGGCTCGAACACGCCGAGCAGCCCGGCATCCGCCGCGACAGCAGAGACGGGGAAGACGCCGCCTCCGAGCGCTTTGCCGAGCAGATAGGCGTCCGGCTCCACGCCTTCCCAGTCGCAGGCGAAGCGCCGGCCCGTGCGCCCGAAGCCGGTCTGGATTTCATCGGCGACGAAGAGGACGCTGCTGGCGCGGCAGAGCTCGGCGGCCTTTCGGAGATAGCCGTTCGGCGGAATGACGATTCCGGCTTCTCCCTGGATCGGCTCCACGAGGAATGCGGCTGTATGTTCCGTTACAGCGGCTTCGAGAGCGGGCAGGTCGCCGTAAGGGATGACCCGGAAGCCCGGCGTGAACGGTCCGAAGCCGCGCCTGTATTCCTCGCTGGAGGAGAAGGAGGTGGCCGTGACCGTGCGCCCGTGGAAATTGCCCTCGCAGACGATGATTTCCGCGAGCCCGTCGGGCACGCCCTTGACGTCGTAGGCCCAGCGTCTCGCTGCCTTGACGGCGGTTTCCACTGCCTCTGCCCCTGTATTCATGGGCAGAATCATGCCTTTGCCGCTATAAGAAGCCAGCTTCTCGTAGAACTCTCCGAGCTTGTCGTGATGAAACGCTCTCGAGGTCAGCGTCACGCGGTCGGCCTGGTCCTTGAGCGCCTGGACGATGGCGGGATGCCGATGCCCCTGGTTGAGAGCCGAGTAGGCGCTCAGCATATCCATGTACCTGCTGCCTGCCGGATCCTCGACCCAGACGCCTTCCGCCCGGCTGATGACGATGGGCAGAGGATGGTAGTTGCGCGCCCCGTAAGCTTCCGTTTGGCGGATGACAGAATCGGTGACGGGATGGTTGCCGGTTGGACTCATGATGTGCCGTCGCCTCCTTTTGTTCCATTCTATGCTTCGTCCGCGAGGGGGCATACCCGAACCATGTAGAATGCGGTATGATAGGAGCGTGCCAGGAAACACTACAATTGATTGGGACAGGGATCCAAGAAGGGATGAGAACAATGGCTTTCAGGCTCGAGCATGATTTTCTAGGGGAGAAACAGGTTCCCGAAAGCGCTTACTACGGAATCCAGACCTTACGGGCGGTCGAGAATTTCCCGATCACCGGCGTGCCGATCCATCATGAGCTGCTGACGGCTCTCGCTCACGTGAAGAAAGCGGCGGCCAGGGCCAATATGGACGTGCACCTGCTGCAGCCTGCCGTAGGCCAGGCTATCGTCAAGGCATCGGAAGATATCATCGACGGCAAATACGCGGACCAGTTCCTCGTCGACTCCATCCAGGGCGGCGCAGGCACTTCGATCAATATGAACATGAACGAGGTTCTCGCCAACCGGGCGCTGGAAATTCTCGGCTATCCGAAGGGCGATTATTTCCACTGCAATCCGAACAACCACGTCAATATGTCGCAATCGACCAACGACGCGATTCCGACCGCGCTCAAGATCGCGGCATTCGGACTCACCAAGAGCCTGCTGACCGCTTTGACCGCGCTCCATGCGGGGTTCATGGACAAGAAGGTGCAGTTCGACGACGTCATCAAAATGGGCCGGACCCATCTGCAGGACGCGGTGCCGATCCGGATGGGACAGGAATTCGGCGCCTACGCGGCCGTCCTGGCGCGCGACATCGCCCGCATCAAGCGTTCGGCCGACAACATCCTCACCGTCAACATGGGAGCGACCGCCGTCGGAACCGGCCTCAATGCAAAGCCGGAATACATCGAGTCGGTCATCCGCCATCTGCAGGAGCAGCTTGGCTTGCCGATCCAGGCGGCGGAGGATCTTGTGGACGCGACCCAGAACAGCGACGGCTACACGGAGCTGTCGGCCGCGCTGAAGGTATGCTCGGTCAATCTGTCCAAGATCTGCAACGACATCCGCCTGATGGCATCCGGTCCTCGCGTCGGCCTCGCCGAGCTCATGCTCCCGCCGCGCCAGCCTGGCTCCTCCATCATGCCGGGCAAGGTAAACCCGGTCATGGCCGAGGTCGTCAACCAGGTCGCCTTCCAGGTGATGGGCAACGACCATACGATCTGCATGGCATGCGAGGCCGGACAGTTCGAGCTGAACGTCATGGGCCCGGTCATCGCCTTCAACCTGCTGCAATCGCTAAAAATTCTGCGCAACGGCGTCGACGTCTTCCTGAAATACGCCGTCGAGGGCATGGAAGCGAACCGCGAGCGCTGCGAGACGTACGTCAACAACTCCTTCGGCATCGTGACCGCCCTCAACCCGCATCTGGGCTATGAGGTCGCGGCGCAGCTCGTCAAGGAGGCGCTCCGCACCGGCTTGTCCATCCGCGATCTGATTCTGGAGCGCGGACTGCTGACCCCGGAGGAGATCACCGAAATTCTGAATCCGTACCAGATGACCTCTCCCGGCATTTCCGGCGAGCGGCTGCTGGACGACGCCAAATAGAGCGGACTTATGAACCCCCGTTTTGCGGGGTATAGCGGACTTATGGATGCCCCTGTTTTTGGAGGCCGCTGAAAAACAAGCGAAAGGCGCGGAATCGTTCCGGAGCAACGATGGGGTGACCTTTGTCACCGCATTTCGACCGCAAAAATGGCAAGAATCGGAGAAATACGGGGACAACAGCGATCGGAAGAATGATCCGCGAACGCAGCGACAACTTTTTCAGCGGCCTCCTTTTTTACGGGGGCTTCTTTTTTTTTTCCGGCGGGACGTTCTAAAAATAAATCTCGGACCCTGCTTGTCCGCCCTGTTTCCCCTCCAGCCGAAGCCGTGTATCTACGAGTATTCAGCTGAAGCGCCATACGCCGACCCAAAAACGAAGAGGAGGAGAAACACCATGACAACGCCGATTGCAGGAATCTTCAACTCCGAGAAGGATGCCATTGCCGTCATTGAGGAGCTCAAAGCCGCAGGCTGCTCCAAAGAGGACATTTCCGTCCTGCGCCGGGGAAGCGAGGAATACGAAGGCGTGTCCGGCACGAACGGAACCGAAGGGCTGGCCGCCGGAGCCGCCGCGGGAATCGTGCTCGGAGGCGCAGCCGGCATTCTGGCCACAGCCGGGCTTCTCTTCATGAATGAAGTCTTGAGCGATTATGTCGGCGACTATGTCATTTTCAGCAAAAACGCCGATGAAGACAATTCGTTCCAGACGACGGAAACGTACAAGAACATTCCCGCTGTCCAAAATCAGCATGTCTTTGAAGCGGACGCAAAAGCGTTTTATTTCAAACG